>NZ_JAOTNW010000010.1:0-243314 GCF_036346515.1 Pseudomonas sp. AM4(2022) | reverse complement strand
TGCCAGTTTGCAGATAAGTTGGCTGACCTGCCCTCATCGCAGGCAAGCCAGCGGCCACAGTCCCGTATTGTGTCAGTCGGACCAGGGTGCCTTTCGAGAGTTGTTCAGCTCCACCAGATAACCCTCCCCACCCAACTGGCTCATCTGCTGGCGAATCCACGCCGCTCGCCGCGCTACATAAGCCGTCGGATGACTGGCACTCCACACCCGTGGATTGGGCAACACCGCCGCCAGGTAACTGGCCTGCTGCCGCGAAAGCCCCTTGGCACTCACGCCAAAATGGTGCCGCGCCGCCGCCTCTGCGCCAAACACGCCTTCATCCCATTCCACGCTGTTGAGGTACACCTCAAGAATCCGCTGCTTGGGCCACAACACCTCGATCAAGCCGGTAAACCAAGCCTCCAGGCCTTTGCGCAAATAGCTGCGGCCGGCCCACAGGAACAGGTTTTTCGACACCTGTTGGCTCAGGGTGCTGGCACCGCGAATCGAGCCGCCGCGCTCGTTGTGCAGGATCGCCGCCTGGATCGCGCCGAAATCAAAACCCCAGTGTTGTGGGAAACGCTGGTCTTCACCGGCCATCACCGCCACTTTGAGGTCGTCGGAGATTTTATCCCACGGCACCCAGCTGCGCTGCAGGTCGATAGGCTCACCGTCGACCCATGACTCGACCTTGCGCTCCACCATCAGCGCAGTGAACGGTGGCGGCACCACACGAAACAGCAGCACCAGCAACACACTGCCGATGGCAAACCATTTCACGACGTTGAGAAAGCGCTTGAAGAGGACACGCAGCATAGAGATGGCTTGGCCGAACCCGTTGAGCGGGCCATTATACAGACCCTGCCCGATGAGTCTGACTGGAGTTCCCCATGCTGCGTAGCTTTCTGATGCTGGCTGCCTTTTTCGGCTTTACCGGTGTCGCCCTGGGCGCGTTCGCCGCCCACGGCCTGAAAAACCGCCTGAGCACCGACTACCTGGCGATCTTCCATACCGGCGTGACCTACCAGTTGGTGCATGCCCTGGCACTGTTCGGCGTGGCCTTGCTGGCGGCGCATATTCCGGGCCGACTGGTCACTTGGGCGGGTATTTCGTTTACCGTCGGCATCCTGCTGTTCTCGGGCAGCCTGTATGTGTTGACGATGACCGGCATCAGCAAACTGGGGATCATCACGCCGTTTGGCGGGCTGGCGTTCCTGCTTGGCTGGTTCTTCCTGGGCCTGGCGGCGTGGCGCTTGCAGCTTTGACCGCTTGACGCTTGGAGCTGACCTTCAGGTTCCAATCGCGCTAGAATGCGGGCCCCTAAAAACGATGGCGGCCCGTGGCATGCGCATTCAGTTGAACGGCGAACCCTTTGAACTGCCCGACGGCGAGACCGTTGCGGCCCTGCTGACCCGCCTGGACCTGACCGGGCGTCGCGTCGCAGTGGAGCTCAACCTGGATATCGTCCCGCGTAGCCAGCACGCCGAGACTGCGCTCACCGAAGGTGACCAGATCGAAGTGGTCCACGCCATCGGCGGCGGCTAGCCCGCCACGGGCGCAACGCATTCTGCAGAACCTCATCCAACCAGAGGATTTCCCATGAGCATCGTTCGTAGCGACAAGCCTTTCGTCCTGGCCGGTCGTACCTACCAGTCCCGCTTGCTGGTCGGCACCGGCAAGTACCGCGACATGGAAGAAACCCGCCTGGCCATCGAAGCCTCGGGTGCCGAGATCGTCACCTTTGCCGTACGCCGCACCAACCTCGGTCAGATCGAGGGCGAGCCGAACCTGCTCGAAGTGCTGTCGCCGGAGCGCTACACCTTCCTGCCGAACACCGCTGGCTGCTACGACGCCATCGAAGCCGTGCGCACCTGCCGCCTGGCCCGTGAGCTGCTCGACGGCCACAACCTGGTGAAGCTGGAAGTGCTGGCCGACCAGAAAACCCTGTTCCCCAATGTGATCGAAACCCTCAAGGCCGCCGAAACCCTGGTCAAGGAAGGTTTTGACGTGATGGTCTACACCAGCGATGACCCGATCATCGCCCGTCAGTTGGCAGAAATCGGCTGTATCGCGGTGATGCCGCTGGCTGGTTTGATCGGTTCCGGCCTGGGCATCTGCAATCCGTATAACCTGCAGATCATCCTTGAAGAAGCCAAGATCCCGGTGCTGGTGGATGCGGGCGTGGGCACTGCCTCCGACGCAACCATCGCCATGGAACTGGGCTGCGACGCGGTGCTGATGAACTCGGCCATCGCCCACGCCCAGCAACCAATCATGATGGCCCAAGCCATGAACCACGCCATCGTCGCGGGCCGCCTGGCCTACCTCGCCGGGCGCATGCCGAAAAAACTCTATGCCAGCGCCTCTTCGCCGCTGGATGGTCTGATCAAGTAAGAGCTATTGATGACTGAATCAAACGAAACGCCGAACACCGTGGAAGAGGGCGACGAGTCCAAGCACCGCCGTATCAAGAGTTTTGTGATGCGCGCCGGCCGCATGACCGAAGGCCAGCAAAAGGGCCTGGAACAGGGCACGCCGCTGTTCGTACTGCCCCTGGCCGACGCGCCGGTGGACTATGACCAGGTGTTCGGCCGTTCGGCCCCGCGCTCCCTGGAAATCGGTTTCGGCATGGGCCATTCCCTGCTGGAAATGGCCGCAGCCGCGCCGGAGCAAGACTTCATCGGTGTGGAAGTCCACCGCCCAGGCGTTGGTGCACTGCTCAATGGTGTGCTGACCCAAGGCCTGAAAAACCTGCGGGTCTACGACTGCGACGCGATTGAAGTGCTCAACCGCTGCATCGCCGACAACAGCCTCGACCGCCTGATGCTGTTCTTCCCGGACCCGTGGCACAAAGCCCGTCACCACAAGCGCCGTATCGTCCAGGCCTCCTTCGCGGAGCTGGTGCGCAGCAAGCTCAAGGTGGGCGGCATCCTGCACATGGCCACCGACTGGGAACCGTACGCGGAATACATGCTGGAAGTGATGAACGTCGCGCCTGGCTACCGCAACCTGGCCGAAGACGGCAAATGCGTGCCACGCCCGGCCGAGCGGCCGATCACCAAGTTCGAACGCCGCGGCGAGCGGTTGGGGCATGGGGTGTGGGATCTGAAGTTCGAGAAGCTGGCTTAAACAGTCATCCGCTTGAAACGCAATCAAATGTGGGAGCTGGCTTGCCTGCGATAGCATCACCTCAGTATCACTGATACACCGAGGTGTCTGCATCGCAGGCAAGCCAGCTCCCACATGTGTTTTGTAGTGCCTGCTGCGTCAGCGGCGGTCAGCAACGACGCCAATCAACACCAGCACCACGATCAACACCGGCGCCAGGCTGTAGTTATTGAACTGGCTCAATCCCCGCACAATCCACGGCGTAGCGTAGATCAACGCCGCACCGCTGCCGATCAGGCACAGCAGGGCCATCAAGGGTACGCGCAAGGCGCCCGCGATGCTGCCCAGGCGCGCTTCGACCCAGCCCTTGATGTCGGCGCCGAACAGCACCAGCAAACAGCCCACAAGGGCCAATGAGATTTCCGATAGGTTGCTACGGCTCCAGCGGGATACGGTGGCGAGCAGGTCGAGTACCAGATCCATTCGATTTCCTTAAGAGCGATCAGCTCAAAAACGTCTGCAACAGGTCATTGAGAAAGAGTTGCCCGCGATCGGTGGCCGCCAGGCGTGACGGTTCGACCTGCATTAATCCACTTTGTTCTGCCTCGCGGCGGCCTTCGTCGAGGCTCGCCAGGTCAAGGCCGGTGCGCTCGGCGTAGAGCGTGGCATCAACCCCTTCGGTGAGGCGCAGCGCGTTCATCAGGAACTCGAACGGCAGTTCATCGTTAGTCAGTTCTTTCGCGCCGGCCTGGAAGCTTTTGGCCGGGTTGAGGTAGTCCTTCGGTGCACGGGTTTTCCAGGTGCGGATGATGCGCCCGTCCGGGTGGCTGAGTTTGCCGTGGGCGCCGGCGCCGATGCCGATAAAGTCGCCAAAGCTCCAGTAATTGAGGTTATGCCGCGCCGGCCGCCCCGGTTGGGCGTAGGCCGAGACTTCATATTGTGCGTAACCGTGTTCGGCGAGCAGTGCCTGGCCGGCTTCCTGGATATCCCACAGCGTGTCGTCTTCCGGCAGCGCGGGTGGCTGGTTCCAGAACACGGTGTTGGGTTCCAGGGTCAGTTGGTACCAGGACAGGTGCGTCGGCTTGAGTGCAATGGCCTGGCGCAGGTCGCCCAAAGCGTCCTCCAGGGACTGGTTGGGCAAGCCGTGCATCAAGTCCAGGTTGAAGTTATCGAACCCGGCCTGGCGCGCCATGCCGGCGGCGCGCACGGCTTCATCGCCGTTGTGGATACGGCCCAGGGCTTCGAGCTTGTCTTGCTGGAAGCTCTGGATGCCGATGGACAGGCGATTGATCCCCAGCTTGCGGTACGCCACGAACTTCTCTTGTTCGAACGTCCCGGGGTTGGCTTCCAGGGTGATCTCGATATCGTCGGCAAACGGGATGCGCGCTTGAACGCCCTTGAGCAGGCGGCCCAGTGCAGCAGCGCTGAACAGGCTGGGCGTGCCGCCGCCGAAGAAGATCGAACTCAGCTTACGGCCATACACGGCGTGCAGGTCTTGGTCCAGGTCGGCCAGCAGGGCGTCCACATACTCTTCTTCCGGCAGCACCTTGCTGGCAGTGTGGGAGTTGAAGTCGCAATACGGGCATTTGCGCACGCACCACGGGATATGGATATACAGCGCCAGGGGCGGCAAATGGGGCAGGGCCGCCCGTGGTGTTTGCGCGCCACCGTGGATCAGCGGCTGCGCAGAGGTGTTCTGGGTCATTTCAAGCCCAGGCGCTGGCGCAGCAACGCCATGGCGCGGGCGCGGTGGCTGATCTGGTTCTTGTCGGCCGGGCTCAGTTCGGCGCTGGAGACATTGCGCTCCGGCACCCAGAACAGCGGGTCATAGCCAAACCCATGCTCACCGCTGGCCGCCTGCAGGATGCGACCGTGCCACAGGCCTTCGCACAGGATCGGCAGCGGGTCATCGGCATGTCGCACCAGGGCCAATACGCAAACGAACTGCGCACTACGCTCGGCCTCCGGCACGTCCTTGAGGGCGTCGAGCAGCTTGGCGTTGTTGGCAGCGTCGCCCTGGCCGTCGGCGTAACGGGCCGAGTAGATGCCAGGGGCGCCGCCGAGGAAATCCACGGCCAGGCCCGAATCGTCCGCCAGGGCCGGCAGGCCGGAGATACGCGCGGCATTGCGGGCCTTGAGGATGGCATTCTCGACGAACGACAGGCCAGTCTCTTCCGGTTCGACCTGGCTGAACTCGCCGATCGAACGCAGTTGTACAGAGTCGCCAAGCATGGCTTGCAGTTCTTTGAGTTTGCCGGCGTTGTGGCTGGCGAGTACGAGTTGAGTAAGGTTCATCATTGGGCTGGGAACAGTTCTTGGTTGAATTGGAAGCCGTGGGCCTTGCCGCCGGTTTCAACGTTGATGGTGAAGGTCTTGTATTCCCGTTGCGTCACGGTGTAGGGCGCAAGGTAGCTAATGCCGCCTTTTTCTTCTATCTGCTTGAACGTCAGGATCTCGCTTTTGCCGCCCAGGTCCTTGATGGTACCGGTGACTTGCGCGGCCACTGGGCTTACGCCCTTGATCACGGTCACGTTGATCAAACCCTTCTCCTTGCTGCGCACCACGCCGACTTTTTGGGCGGTCTCGGGTGGCAGGAAGCTTGAAGTGAAGGTGTTGTAATGAACGGTGATATCGCCGAAGTCTTTTTTGCGATTAGCGTCAATAGTGTCGGCGGCCATGGCGCTGGCGCCCAGGCATGCGGTCAATAGAAAAATAGCCAAACGACTCATGAACGTCCCTCTTGAAGATGATTAGACGGCAACTTTGTGGTCGGTCAGGCCAGGACTGCTGACCCGGTAGATACCAATTTCGCCCAACAGGTTGGGCCATAGCTTACTCGCCCAGCCGTGGCGGTGCTGTTGATCGACGGCAAGGCGGTTGATCACCTTGGCTTCACGCTCGCCACACAGGGCTTCGAAGTCTTCGAAGGTGCAAAAGTGGATGTTAGGCGTGTTGTACCAGGTGTACGGAAGGAAGTCGGAGACCGGCATGCGCCCCTTGGTGGCCAGGTACCAGCGGCAGCGCCAGTGGCCAAAGTTGGGGAAAGTGATGATGCACTGGCGGCCCACGCGCAGCATTTCGTCGAGGATGCGGTCCGGGTAGTGCACCGCTTGCAGGGCTTGGGTCATCACCACGATATCGAAGCTGTTGCTGGCAAAGTTGCCCAGGCCCTTGTCCAGGTCCTGCTCGATCACGTTGATGCCCTTGGCCACGCACTGGGCGATGTTGTCCGGGTCGTTTTCCAGGCCGTAGCCGGTGACTTGCTTGTGGTCGCGCAGCCAGCTCAGCAGTTCGCCGTCGCCGCAGCCCAGGTCGAGCACGCGGCTGCCGGCGGGGATCCAGTCTTGGATGATTTCCAGGTCGGCTCTCATGGCGTTCTCACAGTGCGATTCGGTTCATGTAGTTGCTAAAGGCCTGCAGGTAACGCGGGATCGGAATCAGGAAGGCGTCGTGGCCTTGCGGTGCGTCGATCTCCAGGTAGCAGACGTCTTTCTTGGCGGCCATAAGGGCATCCACCAGCTCACGGGAGCGGGCCGGCGAGAAGCGCCAGTCGGTAGTGAATGACATCACGCAGAACTTGGCCGTGGCGTGCTCGAAGGTTTTCGCCAGGTCGTCGCCGTGGTTGGCGGCCGGGTCGAAATAGTCCAAGGCCTTGGTCATCAGCAGGTAGGTGTTGGCGTCGAAACGCCCCGAGAATTCCTCGCCCTGATAACGCAGGTAGCTTTCCACCTGGAACTCGACGCTGTGGAAGTCGTAGTTGAGCTTCTCGCTCTTGAGGCCACGGCCGAATTTCTCACCCATGGAATCGTCGGACAGGTAGGTAATGTGGCCGACCATTCGTGCCAGCATCAGGCCGCGCTTGGGGATCACTCCGGCTTCCTGGAACGAACCGCCGTGAAACTCGGGGTCGGTGAGGATGGCCTGGCGTGCCACTTCGTTGAAGGCGATGTTCTGCGCCGACAATTTGGGCGCCGAGGCGATGGCCAGGCAATGACGCACGCGGTCCGGGTATGTGATGGTCCATTGCAGGGCCTGCATGCCGCCCAGGCTGCCGCCAATCACGGCGGCCCACTGGCTGATGCCCAGCAGGTCGGCGAGGCGTGCCTGGCTATGCACCCAGTCCTCTACCGTCAGCACCGGGAAGTCGGCGCCGAACGGCTTGCCGGTTTCCGGGTTGAGGCTGCTGGGGCCGGTGGAGCCGTTGCAGCCTCCGAGGTTGTTCAGGCTGACCACAAAGAACTTGTTGGTGTCGATGGGCTTGCCGGGGCCGATGCAACTGTCCCACCAGCCGGGCTTGCGGTCGTCAACGCTATGGAAGCCGGCGGCGTGATGATGGCCGGATAAGGCATGGCAGATCAGCACGGCGTTGCTCGCCGTGGCGTTCAGTTGGCCGTAGGTTTCGTAGATCAGGTCGTAGGCTGGCAACGAACGGCCGCAGGCCAGGGCCAGCGGTTCGCGAAAGTGCGCCACTTGTGGCACGACCAGTCCAACAGAATCGGGGGGGAAGGCAGTTGGCATCGACCCTGCTCTCGTTTAAATGAGGCGTAAGTCTAAAGAGCGGGGACCCTAGCGGCAAGCAATGGTCGGGGTTAGCGTGATCGTTCCCACGCTCCGCGTGGGAATGCCTCTTTGGACGCTCTGCGTCCTGCCCTGGTGAAGCGGAGCATCACGGGCTGCATTCCCACGCAGAGCGTGGGAACGATCTACAGGTCTTGGCTGAATCAGATCAGGCCAAACAACTCTTTTGGCATGTACGCAAAGTACGCCAGGCGCGGAATCACCCAGCTTTGCAGCAGCTGAATCACGATAAACGCGAAGATCGGCGAGATATCCAGGCCACCCAGGTTCGGGATCAGGCGACGGAAGGGTGCCAGCACTGGCTCGGTGATTTGAGCCACCAATTCGGCACCTGGGCTACGGCTGCCCGGTGCGACCCAGGAGAGGATCACGCTGATGATCATCGACCAGAAAATGATCTTCAGGAACAGCGAGAATATCCCGATCAGGCCCCATGGCAACAGCAGCACGGTGAAGGCCTGGTAGCCATTGAGCATCAAGATCACCACGAACAGCAAAATCTGCAGCAACAGCGCCAGCACCAGCGACGACATGTCCAGGCCGAACAGGCTCGGGATCACTCGGCGCAGCGGCTTGAGCAGCGGTTGGGTAGCCTTCACCACGAACTGGCACAGCGGGTTGTAGAAGTTCGCGCGCACCAGTTGCAGGATAAAGCGCATCAGCACGATCAGCAGGTACAGGCTGCCCAAGGTCTGGATGATGAAAATGGCAGCGTCATTGATTCCGAGCATGTTTGATTACCTTGGTAAGGGACGACTATTTGCCCAGTTGCTCAGCCATCTCGGCTGAGCGGTGCGCGGCGGCACCCAGTGCTGTTTCCACCAGAGCTTCAAAGCCCCCGGCCTGGAACGACTCGATGGCCGCTTGTGTGGTGCCGCCCGGTGAGGTGACGCGACGGCGCAGTTCGGCGGCATCCACTTCGCTGCCGACCGCCATTTTCGCGGCGCCCAGAGCGGTTTGTTCCGCCAGTTGTTCGGCCACGTCGTGGGGCAGGCCCAGCTTGACGCCGGCGGCCGTCATGGCCTCGATCAACAGGAAGAAATAGGCCGGGCCGCTGCCGGAGACGGCGGTGACCGCGTCCAGTTGCTGTTCCTGCTCCAGCCACACGGCGATGCCCACCGCAGACAGCAGTTCCTGGGCCTGGTCACGTTGCTGCACGGTGACTTCGCCGGTGGCATACAAACCGCTGACGCCCTGGCGCAGCAGCGCTGGGGTGTTGGGCATGCAGCGCACGATGGGTTGGGCACCGAGCCAGTGGGTCATGCTGGCACAGGTGATGCCCGCGGCAATCGACACCACCAATTGGTGAGGTTGCAGGCTCGGGCGCAGGCTCTCGCACACAGCCTTCATGGCCTGGGGCTTGACCGCCAGCACGATCACATCGACGCCGTGGATGGCCTCGGCGTTATCGGCGAAGGTCTGGATGCCGTGTTCGGCGCTGACGCGCTCGCGGGTCTCGACGCCCGGGTCGCTGGCGCGGATCTGCTCGGCGTCCAGGCCCTTGGCCCGCAGGCCACCGATCAGGCTGGCCGCCATGTTACCGGCGCCGATAAAGGCAATACGCGTGTTGCTCATGACAGGTCCTTATTTTGAGGGATGTCAGCCATTTCACGGCTGGCCGTAGTCGCGGGCGCCAAACAGGGCGGTACCGATCCGCACCCAGGTGGCGCCTTGGGCAATGGCCGACTCTAGGTCGTGGCTCATGCCCATGGAAAGTGTGTCCAGCGCCAGGTTCAAGCTGGCTTGCAAGTCGCGCACCGTGGCAAACGCGGCATCCTGTTCCGCCCGGTCTTGCGTCGGCTCGGGAATCGCCATCAAGCCCCGCAGCTTCAAACGCGGCAGGGCGCTGATCGCAGTGGCCAGGGCCGGCAGGTCGGCGGGTGTGCAGCCGGACTTGCTGGCTTCGCCGCTGATATTGACCTGGATGCAGATATTGAGCGGCGGCAGGTCGGCCGGGCGTTGTTCGGACAGGCGTTGTGCGATTTTCAGACGGTCCACGGAATGCACCCAAGCGAAGTGCTCGGCGATGGCGCGAGTCTTGTTCGATTGAATGGGGCCGATGAAGTGCCAACTCAAGGGCAGGTCGGTTAAATCCGCCTGTTTGCCCAGGGCTTCCTGCAGGTAGTTTTCGCCAAAGTCGCGCAGCCCGGCGGCATAGGCTTCGCGCACTGCCTGCGCGGGTTTTGTCTTGCTCACGGCCAGCAGGTGGATGCTGCTTGCGTCACGTTGCACGGCGTCGGCTGCGGCGCGGATGCGCTGGCTAACCAAGCCGATGTTGTCTGCTATCGTCGACATTCAAGATGCGCCCGTGGATATGGAGTCCGCGGCATTCTACTGGAAATGGAAAGCCCTATGGATATCACGCAATTGCTGACGGCCAGCGTAAGCCGAGGCGCCTCAGACCTGCATCTGTCAGCCGGCCTGGCACCGATGCTGCGCATCGATGGCGAGGTTTGGCCCCTGGATGGGCCGGCGCTGAACGCTACCCAAGTGGTCGACTTATTGAGCCCTTTGCTGAATAAACATCAACAAAAGGATTTCGAAACATCTCTTGAAACGGATTTTGCCTTCGAGTTACCAGGCGTCGCCCGGTTCCGGGCGAACGTGTTCCGCCAGGATCGCGGCGTGGGCGCGGTGTTCCGGGCTATTCCAACCGAGATCAAAAGTCTGGAAGACTTGGGGTTGGGCGAGGTTTTCCAGCGTATCGCCCAGTTCCCTCGCGGGCTGGTACTGATCACCGGGCCTACGGGCTCGGGCAAGTCCACCACCCTGGCGGCGATGATCGACTACCTGAACGGATATCGACGCCAGCATATTCTCACGCTGGAAGACCCCATCGAGTTTATCCACAGGCCGAAAATGGCCCTGGTCAACCAGCGCCAGGTGCACCGTGATACCCATAGTTTCTCGGTGGCCCTGCGTTCGGCCCTGCGCGAAGACCCTGATGTGATCCTTGTGGGTGAGCTGCGCGACCTGGAAACCATCCGCCTGGCGCTGACGGCAGCAGAGACCGGGCACCTGGTGTTCGGCACCCTGCACACCTCGTCGGCGGCAAAGACGATAGACCGGCTGGAGGATGTCTTCCCGGCCGGGGAAAAGGCCATGGTGCGCTCGATGCTGTCGGAGTCGTTGCAGGCGGTGGTGTCCCAGGTGTTGGTGAAGAAGGTGGGCGGTGGGCGTGTGGCGGCCCATGAAATCTTGCTGGGCACCCCGGCGATTCGTAACTTGATCCGCGAAAACAAGGTGGCGCAGATGGTTTCGGCTATTCAGACCGGTGGGGCGTTGGGGATGAAGACCCTGGATATGAGTTTGAAGGCGTTGGTCGGCGCGGGGCTGGTCAGCCGGGAAGAGGCGCGGGAGAAGGCGAGGGTACCGGCAGATATCTAGATCGGCAGGTCGGCCCGGAAACAAATGTGGGAGCGGGCTTGCTCGCGAATACGGTGTGTCAGACGACGAATAGGCTGACTGATATACCGCATTCGCGAGCAAGCCCGCTCCCACATTCTCTACTGCATTGCAGTGTTAAATCAGCGCTGCACGATCCGCAGGTTGCTCTTCTGCTCTTTAGGCAGTACCCGCTTGGCGATCACGTAGTTTTTGTTCCAGAACGGCTTTTTCAGCGTGTCGATGCTCACTGACTTGCCACGGCGCGGTGCGTGGATAAAGCGGTCATTGCCCAGGTAGATGGCAACGTGGTTGACCTGACGGCTCTTGAGCTTGAAGAACAACAGGTCGCCCGGTTTCAGGTCCTTGCGGTCTACCTTCAACCCATGGCCGGCCGCCATGGCGTTGGAGGTGCGTGGCAGGTCCACCGCTTTTACATCGTTAAATGCATATTTCACCAGCCCGCTGCAGTCGAACCCTTTACTTGGGCTGCTGCCGCCCCAACGATAAGGTGTACCGAGCACGTTGACGGCACGGCTCAAGACGTTGCTGCTTTGCTTGGTGTTCACGGCCAGCTGGGTGGAAAGCGCTTTGCCGTTGGCCTTGCTCAGTTGAGTCGGGCGGTTGACAGTCGGCTTTGCCGTTTTGGCAGTGCTGGGCGTGCTATGGACTTTAGGGGTGAAACCGTTAACGTTCGGAAGTCGTTGCTCACGATTGGTGGCGTGGGCGGCCAGTGGCATTAATAGGCAAATGGTTAGCCATGTCTTGAAAAATGGTCGCATTAGGCGTGGCTCTTATGGGTTTGCGCGCAACTTTATAACAGCTTTTTGTGCTGTTCTCAGGCCGTTTGTCGACTGAACCTTGAGGTCAAATTCAGGAAAAACGCGACGATTCGCCGCAATTGTCCTACACAAGGCAGGCGGTACAAGGCTTTGAGGGCAGGAAGATACCATTTACCGTACGTCGGGCGCCCGTAAAAAAGTCACAAAGAAAATGAAAAAATTTATCTATCGAAGCAAAAGAGGTCCTTCATGAACACCTATCAACAGGTTGGTCAGCAGCACGACACCCACAGTAAGGCGATTGGTTACCTGCTGTGGATTTTCGGTTTTACCGGGGCTCATCGCTTTTATTACGGCAAGCCCGTGACCGGTACGATCTGGTTTTTCACTTTCGGCTTGCTGGGTATTGGCTGGCTGATCGACTTGTTCCTGATCCCGGCCATGGACCGTGAGGCCGACCTGCGTTTTACCGCTGGGCCCATCGAATACAACGTGGCCTGGATTCTGTTGGCATTCCTGGGCGTGTTTGGTGTGCACCGTATGTATCAGGGCAAATGGATCACCGGCCTGATCTACCTGCTGACCGGTGGTTTGTTCCTGATCGGGGTGTTGTATGACTTCTGGACGCTGAACACGCAGATCTCGATCCGCAATGCCGAGCGCAACAGCGGGCGCTGAATTCCTAGGCATACACATAAGCAAGTGTGGGAGCGGGCTTGCTCGCGAATGCAGTAGATCAGTCAAATAAATGTCGACTGACACTCCGCATTCGCGAGCAAGCCCGCTCCCACAGTTTTTTGCGTGCCCGCTTCAAGCCTGGTAGCTGATCCGCCCATCCATCAAGGTATACCGCACCGTCGCCGGCAGGCTGTGGCCGATGAACGGGCAGTTTTCGCCTTTGGACAACCAACGCTCCCCGGCCACCGTCGAGCTTGCCAGGTCGAACAGCACCAGGTCTGCCGGCGAGCCCACTGCCAGTTGGCCTGCCGGCAAGCGCAGGGCCTCGGCCGGGCCGGCGCTCAGGCGCGACAGCAGTGTCGGCAAGTCCAGCAAGCCGTCTTCCACCAGCGTCATCGCCAATGGCAGCAACAACTCTACGCTGCTGATGCCCGGCTCGGTCGCACCAAACGGTGCCAGCTTGGCGTCTCGCTCGTGAGGTTGGTGATGGCTGGAAATCGCCGACACCACACCCGACTTCACCGCCGCACGCAAGCCGTCACGGTCTGCCTTGGTGCGCAGCGGGGGTTGTACGTGGTACAGGCTGGAGAAGTCGATCAGCGCCTCATCCGTCAGGATCAGTTGGTACAGGGCGACATCCGCGGTTACCCGTAAGCCACGGGCCTGGGCCTGGGCGATCAAAGCCACGCCCCGGGCGCTGGTCAACTGGCTGAAATGCGCACGCACGCCGCTTTGTTCCACCAGCAACAGGTCACGGGCGAGGGCCACGGTTTCTGCGGTTTCCGGAATGCCCGGCAGGCCGAGGAAGCTCGCCACTGCGCCTTCATGGGCCAGGCCGCCTTCGGCCAGGTCGCGGTCTTGGGAATGGAAGATCACCGTCAAGTCGAACGTGGCCGCGTATTCCAGGGCGCGGCACAAGGTGCGTGTGCTGCGAAAGCTTTCCAGGCCATTGCCGAAAGCCACGCAACCCGCGTCACGCAGGGCGATCAATTCGGCGAGTTGTTCGCCATCCAGGCCCTTGCTCAAGGCGCCAATGGGAAACACTTTGCAATTGCCGGCTTCGCGGGCGCGGTCAAGGATCAGCTCGGTCACAGCAGAAGTGTCCAATACCGGCTTGGTATTGGGCGGGCAACACAGGCTGGTCACGCCACCGGCTGCCGCGGCTTGGGTTTCGCTGGCGATGTTGCCTTTGCGACTGTAGCCCGGTTCACGCAGGGCGACATTCAGGTCCACCAGCCCAGGTGCGGCCACCAGGCCCTTGGCGTCAATGCTCTGGCCGGCGTTGAAGCCTGCGGGGGCGGCGCCGATGGCGACGATCTTGCCGGCGTCCAGGTGTAGATCGGTAACTTGGTCCAGGCCACTGGCCGGGTCGATGACTCGGGCGCCGAGAATGCTGAGCTTCACTGGGCCTGCTCCTGCTCGAATTGACGTTGCGCGGTTTGCCCGCTCATGGCCATGGACAGCACGGCCATGCGCACGGCGATGCCGTAGGTCACTTGGTTGAGAATCACCGATTGTGGGCCGTCGGCCACCGCCGATTCAATTTCCACGCCACGGTTGATCGGCCCCGGGTGCATCACGATGGCATCCGGCTTGGCCTTGGCCAGGCGCGCCGTGGTCAGGCCGAACAGGCGGTAGAACTCACCTTCGCTGGGCAACAATCCCCCAGCCATGCGCTCGCGCTGCAGGCGCAACATGATCACCACGTCCACATCCTTGAGGCCCTCGGCCATGTCGGTGTAGACCTTCACGCCATACTGTTCGATACCGATGGGCAACAGGGTCTTGGGCGCGATCACGCGGATATCCGGGCAACCCAGGGCCTTGAGAGCCAGCATGTTCGAACGTGCCACCCGCGAATGCAGGATGTCGCCGACGATGGCCACCGAGAGGTTTTCAAAGCTGCCCTTGTGCCGACGAATGGTGAGCATGTCGAGCATGCCCTGGGTCGGGTGCGCGTGACGGCCGTCGCCGCCATTGATGATCGCCACGTTCGGGCACACATGCTCGGCGATGAAATGCGCAGCGCCGGAGTCGCCGTGGCGTACCACGAACATGTCGGCCGCCATGGCTTCCAGGTTGCGCAGGGTGTCGAGCAGGGTTTCGCCCTTGCTCGCCGACGAGGTGGACACGTTCAGCGTGATCACATCGGCCGACAGCCGCTGGGCCGCCAGTTCAAAGGTGGTGCGGGTGCGGGTGGAGTTCTCGAAGAACACGTTGCAGATGGTTTTGCCGCGCAACAGCGGGACTTTCTTCACTGCCCGGCCACCGACTTCCAGGAACGAGTCGGCGGTGTCGAGGATTTCGGTGAGCAACTCGCGGGGCAAACCGTCGAGGGACAAGAAGTGTTGCAACTGGCCCTGAGCATTGAGCTGCAGCGGGCGCTTGGCATCTAGAGGCGTCATCGCGGGGACTCTTTACAAGGCGGTTTAAAGGGCAAGGTCTTGCAGTTCGAGTTCGAGCGGCGTGGGACCGGACAATTTTACCCGCTGCTGGGGGGCAAGCGACAGGGTCGCGCCCACGACGTCCGGGCTGATCGGCAGTTCGCCGGCATCCAGGTCCAACAGGCACACCAGGGTGACGCTGGCCGGGCGGCCATAGTCGAACAGCTCGTTCAGGGCGGCGCGGATGGTGCGGCCGCTCATCAGCACGTCGTCGATCAGTACCAGGTGCTGCCCTTCGATCTCGAAGGGCAGGGCCGATGGGCGCACTTGTGGATGCAGGCCGTTCTGGCTGAAATCGTCGCGGTAGAAGGACACGTCCAGGGTGCCCAGAGGCGAATCGCTACCCAGTTCTTCCAGCAATGCCTGGGCCACCCACACGCCACCGGTGCGTATGCCGATAAAACGCGGTTCGCTGATGGCACGGTGTTCCAGGTGCGCCTTGAGGCGTATCGCCATCTGGCTGATCAGTTCGGCAGGGTTCGGCAAGCTCATGGTGGCTCCTTGTTAAGTGTGTAGGAGCGAGCTTGCTCGCGAAAAACGTCAACGATAACGCGTGAAAACCTGCAAGTGCGCGGTGCCTGTGAGTTCTTCGCGAGCAAGCTCGCTCCTACAAAAACGGCATAGCAGCAAGCCGCGTCAGTCAGGATTCAAATAAAGCGGTGTTTTCATCCAGCCAGCCCTGCAACAGCAAGGCGGCGGCGATGGCGTCCACCGGGTTGTCGCGGTAACTGCCTTTTTGCCCACCACGGTCACGGCGCTCACCCTTGGCTTCAAAGGTGGTGAGGCGTTCGTCGTGGGTATAGAAGGGCAGGTTGTAGCGGCCATTGAGGCGGCGCGCAAATTTCTCGGCGCGCAGGCACATGTCGCTCGGGGTGCCATCCATGTTCAGGGGCAGGCCGACCACCACCGCGTCAGGCTTCCACTCTTTAATCAGGGCTTCGACCTGGTTCCAGTCCGGCACGCCGTTCTGGGCCTTGAGTGTGCACAGCTCGCGGGCCTGGCCGGTGATGACCTGGCCAACCGCTACGCCGATCTGTTTGGTGCCGTAGTCAAAACCGAGGATCAGACGCAAAGCCATCAGGCGTGCCCCGCCTGGCTGGTCAGCAGGCTGAGGTTGACCCGCAGCTTGGCTGCTGCCGCTTCCAGGCGCAGTTCGCTGGCGGTGTTGAACAGGATGTCAGCGTCGAACGGGCAGGTCAGCCAGGCATTGCTGGCCAGTTCGGCCTCCAACTGCCCGGCTTCCCAACCGGCGTAGCCCAAGGTGATCACACTTTGCTCAGGGCCGACGCCGTCGGCGATGGCGAACAGCACGTCCTGGGACGTGGACAGTGACACCCCCTCGAGGTCTACCGTGGCCTGGAACGTCGGCCCGGTGGGGTGCAGCACAAAACCGCGATCGGTCTGCACCGGCCCGCCGATGTAGATCGGCACACCCTGGCAGCGGGCCGGCGGGTCGATTTCCGGGCGCAGTTGCTCAAGGATATCGGCCAGGTTCAGCTCCTGCGGGCGGTTGACCACCAACCCCATGGCACCATTGGCCGTGTGCTCGACAATGTAGGTCAAGGTCTGCGCAAAGTTCGGGTCGGCCATATGGGGCATGGCGATCAGGAATTGGTGCTTGAGGTAGGTCGGGCTGACGTTTTTCATGTCCGCTAGTGTGGCGTTGGAGGGGCGAACTGACAAGTGCGGGCGCGATCAGTTGCTGGACAACCGGTCGCCCTTGGCAAACCGCCAGGTGCGGATGATTTCCAGGCGGTCCACGTCATTCAAGTCGCCGCTGAACGGCGCAAAGGGCGCGGCCAGACGCACGATGCGTTGCGCGGCCTGGTCCAGCAGCGGCTGGCCGGAGGACTCCAGCACCTGCACTTCATACAGCGAGCCGTCACGGTTGATCGACACCAGCAAGCGCAAGTTGCCATAAATCTGCTGGCGTCGTGCCTCGTCCGGGTAGTTGAGGTTGCCGATGCGTTCGACCTTCTTGCGCCACTCGTCCTTATACCAGGCGCCTTTGTCGCGCATGGTCGAGGCCGCGTTCAGGCGGTAGATGCGCGGGCGCTTGGCATACAGCTGTTGTTCATGGGCCAGTTCGGCTTCGAGGCTGGAAATTTCGTCGGACAGCGTCGAACTGTCGAACGTCGGCGCAGGTTTCACCGGCTCGGGTTTGGGTTCGGTCTTGGCCTTTTCGCGCTGGGTCGGGGCTTTTTGCGGCTTGGGCGCGACGGTGGCTACCGCGGCCTTGGGCGTGGCCTGCTTGACCTCGGGCTTTGGCGCCGGCGGCGGGGTGACCTTCTTGACCTGGTTGTCATGGAAGGGCGCCACTTCGGTGGTCTTGGGCACGGCTTTCTTGTCGAGGGTGCCGCTGCCTTGCTGGTTGTCCTGGGCGAGAAAGTCAGCCTTTTCGGGCTTCTTTTCGCTCTTGAACGTGGCGAGGGTGATTTCCAGGGTCTTGGTGATCTGCTTGGGTTCCACCAGGGTGAACCCCACGCCCAGGAGCAAGGCGAGGTGAATCAGCGCAGCGAGAAACAGGGTAAAACCGAGACGATCAGCCGGGCGCACGCCGCTATGGGTGAATTCGGGGGGCAGATCGGACGGGAGTGTCATGACAAGAAAACCAACATCGCGCGTTTCACAGGTGGCGCATGATAACGCAATGTTGGTGTGTGTCCGGCTGTTCTATGTCACTTGGCTTTTAGCTTGCGCTCAATGGCGGCCATCAGCATTTCGCCGATATTCGTGCCAAATGCATTGTCGATCTCGCGAATACAGGTCGGGCTGGTGACGTTGATTTCGGTGAGGTTCTCACCAATTACGTCGAGTCCGACAAACAGCAGGCCTTTTTCCCGCAGGGTCGGGCCGACTTGAGCGGCGATCCAGCGGTCCTTGTCCGACAACGGCCGCGCTTCACCGCGACCACCGGCGGCCAGGTTGCCACGGGTCTCGCCGGCTGCCGGGATACGCGCCAGGCAGTAATCTACCGGTTCGCCGTCAATCATCAGGATGCGCTTGTCGCCGTCCTTGATTGCCGGCAGGTAGGCCTGGCCCATGATCTGCTGGGTGCCCAGGGCGGTCAGGGTTTCGAGGATCACCGACAGGTTCGGGTCGCCGGCGCGGTGACGGAAGATCGAGGTGCCGCCCATGCCGTCCAGCGGCTTGAGGATCACGTCGCCATGCTTGGCGGCGAATTCACGCAGTACATCGGCGCGGCGGCTGACCACGGTCGGTGGCGTGCACTGCGGGAACAGGGTGGCGAACAGCTTTTCATTGCAGTCGCGCAGGCTTTGCGGCTTGTTGACGATCAGCACGCCGGCCCGTTCGGCCTGCTCCAGCAGGTAGGTGGAATACACAAACTCCATGTCGAACGGCGGGTCCTTGCGCATCAGGATCACGTCGAGGTCGCTCAGCGGGCTGTCGATTTCGTCAGAAAGCTCGAACCACTTCTCGGGGTTGGCGAACACCTGCAGCGGGCGCATGCGTGCGCGGGCCTCGCCGTCACCCTGGTAAAGATCGCGCTGCTCCATATAGAACAAGGTCCAGCCGCGGGCCTGGGCGGCCAGGAGCATGGCCAGCGAACTGTCCTTTTTATAGGAAATGCTGGCGATAGGGTCCATGACAATGCCGACGCGAACGCTCATGGGGGATTTCCTCTAGCAAATTGGGGCGCATAAAAGTGGCGTCAGAGTGGCGCTGCGGCTGTTGTGGGTCAAGGAAAAACCACTGGGCGGGTGCCTCGATAGATTGCGCCAGGAGACTGTGCTAAAAAGGCTGGCACGGCGCAGCAGCCCTTGTATTCCAAGGCTTGCGGCGTTCATCCTGTGCAACATCAGGCAGTACACACCGAAAACCGATTCGCTGTGGCGATGGTAGAGCAGATATGGAACAGCATTCCAACGCCTTGAAGGTGATGGTGATCGACGATTCGAAAACGATTCGCCGCACCGCCGAGACGCTGTTGAAGAACATGGGGTGCGAGGTCATCACGGCGATCGACGGTTTCGACGCCCTGGCCCGTATTGTCGATCATCACCCGCACATTATCTTTGTCGACATCATGATGCCGCGCCTGGATGGCTACCAGACCTGCGCCCTGGTGAAGAACAACCCGGCGTTCAAGTCGATCCCGGTGATCATGCTGTCCTCCAAGGATGGCCTGTTCGACAAGGCCAAGGGACGCATTGTGGGTGTCGATCAATTTTTGACCAAGCCTTTCAGCAAGGAAGAACTGCTGGGGGCGATCAAGGCTTATGTGCCTGGGTTCGCCGCAGTAGAACAAGCACACTGACGCCGCCTCACGAGGGCTGGCGCCGACCAATGTAGCGGGGAAAACCATGGCACGTGTTCTGATCGTCGACGATTCGCCGACTGAAATGTACAAACTCACCGGCATGCTGGAAAAGCATGGCCACCAGGTGCTCAAAGCCGAAAACGGCGCGGACGGCGTGGCCCTGGCCCGCCAGGAAAAGCCCGACGCGGTGCTGATGGATATCGTGATGCCCGGCCTCAACGGCTTCCAGGCCACGCGCCAGTTGTCCAAGGAGCCGGAAACCAACGGTATCCCGATCATCATCATCACCACCAAGGACCAGGAAACCGACAAGATCTGGGGCGCACGCCAGGGCGCCAAGGACTACCTGACCAAGCCTGTGGATGAAGAGACCCTGATTGCCACCCTGAACAAGGTGCTGGCCGGCTAAGGCTTGCGATCATGACCGAGTCGCAAACCGCCTTCGAGCTGCTGCTGGACATCGACCGCCGCTGCCGCTTGCTGGCCGCGGACCTGCCGTCCCAGGAAACGCGCCTGCAACGCTGGAGCGGCATCGCCTTCCGCGTAGGGCCAAACGCCTACGTGGCGCCCATGGGCGAAGTCGCCGAGGTGTTGCATGAGCCGCGCTGCACCTTGATGCCGGGGGTTAAACCTTGGGTCAAGGGCGTGGCCAACTTGCGCGGGCGCTTGCTGCCGGTGATGGACCTGGGCGGTTTCCTGGGCCTTGAGTTGTCCAGGGTGCGCAAGCAACGGCGGGTGCTGGTGGTGGAGTTCAACGACCTGTTTGTCGGGCTGCTGGTAGACGAGGTGGTAGGCATGCAGCATTTCCCATTGGACGCCTGGGTGGCGAGCGCCGCCTCGAGCGCGCCGTTTATCCAGGGCCAGTTCGACGGCGAGCCGCAGTGGCAAGTCTTCAGCCCCTTCGCCCTGGCCCAGGCCCCTGGCTTCATGGATGTTGCCGCATGAGCACCGCTACCACGCCCAAACCCCAGGCCGCTTCGCGCAGCCGTTCGCAGATCATCGTGCTGTTTATCGCCTTGATCGTGTTCATCATGTTGCTGTTCGCCAACTTCGCGTACCTCAACACCCAGTCCACCTACGATAAACAGTACATCGGCCACGCAGGTGAGCTGCGCGTGCTGTCCCAGCGCATTGCCAAGAACGCCACCGAGGCCGCTGCCGGAAAAGCGGCGGCGTTCAAGCTGCTGGGCGATGCGCGCAACGATTTTGCCCAGCGCTGGGGCTACCTGAAAAAAGGTGACCCGCAAACCGGCTTGCCGGCGGCGCCCAGTGCGGTGCGCGCCGAAATGCGGGCGGTGCAGACCGACTGGGAGGCGTTGCTGAAAAACACCGACGCCATCCTGGCCAGCGAGCAGACCGTATTGTCGTTGCACCAGGTGGCGGCGACCTTGGCCGAAACCGTGCCGCAACTGCAGATCGAGTCGGAAAAGGTCGTGGATATCCTGCTGCAACGCGGCGCCCCGGCCAGCCAAGTTGCCTTGGCCCAACGCCAATCGCTGCTGGCCGAACGTATCTTGGGGGCGGTCAACACTGTGCTCGCGGGGGATGAAACCGCCGTGCAGGCTGCCGACGCCTTTGGCCGCGATGCCAACCGTTTTGGCGTGGTGCTCAATGGCATGCTCAACGGCAACCCGGGGCTGCGTATCACTCAGGTCGAAGACCCGGACGCCCGTGCGCGGCTGGCGGACATCGCCGAGCTGTTCGAATTTGTCTCTGGCTCCGTGGATGAAATTCTCGAGACTTCGCCACAGTTGTTCCAGGTGCGCGCCTCGGCGAGCAATATTTTCAACCTGTCGCAAACCTTGCTCGATGAAGCCTCGCACCTGGCCACCGGTTTTGAAAACCTCGCCAGCGGGCGCAGCTTCGACACCATCGGCGGTTACGTGCTGGGCTTGCTGGCGCTGGCCTCGATCATCCTGATCGGCCTGGTCATGGTGCGCGAGACCAACCGCCAACTGCATGAAACCGCACAGAAGAACGAGCGCAACCAGAACGCGATCATGCGCCTGCTGGATGAAATCGAAGACCTGGCCGACGGCGACCTTACCGTCACCGCCTCGGTCACCGAAGACTTTACCGGCACCATCGCAGACTCCATCAACTATTCGGTGGACCAACTGCGCGATCTGGTCGCCACCATCAACCTCACTGCCGGGCAGGTCGCCGGTGCGGTGCAGGACACCCAGGCCACCGCGATGCACCTGGCCCAGGCGTCGGAGCATCAGGCCCAGCAGATTGCCGAAGCGTCCACGGCAATCAACCAGATGGCGCAGTCCATCGACCAGGTGTCGGCCAACGCGGCCGAATCCTCGGCAGTGGCTGAGCGCTCGGTGGAGATCGCCAACAAAGGCAACGAGGTGGTGCACAACACCATCCACGGCATGGACAACATTCGCGAGCAGATCCAGGACACCGCCAAGCGCATCAAGCGTTTGGGCGAGTCGTCCCAGGAAATTGGCGACATCATCAGCCTGATCGACGACATCGCCGACCAGACCAATATCCTCGCCCTCAACGCCGCGATCCAGGCCAGCATGGCCGGTGACGCCGGGCGCGGCTTTGCGGTGGTGGCCGATGAAGTGCAACGGCTGGCCGAGCGCTCCTCGGCGGCCACCCGGCAGATCGAAACCCTGGTGCGCACCATTCAGGCCGACACCAACGAAGCAGTGATCTCCATGGAGCAGACCACCACCGAAGTGGTACGCGGTGCGCGCCTGGCCCAGGACGCCGGGGTGGCGCTGGAAGAGATCGAAGGCGTGTCCAAAACCCTGGCGGCGCTGATCCAGAGTATTTCCAACGCGGCGCAGCAACAGACCTCATCGGCGGGGCAGATTTCCCTGACCATGAACGTGATCCAGCAGATCACCACCCAGACTTCGTCGGGTTCCACCGCCACCGCCGAAAGCATTGGTAACCTGGCGAAGATGGCCAGCCAGTTGCGCAGGTCGGTGTCGGGTTTCACCTTGCCGCCGCCCAAGCAGGTCGATGATTGAAATACGCCCTGAAGAACGCCACAGTCCAATGGTGGGAGCTCCATTGTTTGTGAGATACCAGCAACTCATGAGTTCTAAGCGGAGCAGTTATGGTTGATCGGCACGACTATGTGGCCCTCGAATGGGTCAAGGGCGATATTGCCGAAACCCTGAAACAGGCCCGTTCGGCCCTGGACGCGTACGTTGAAACCCATGACGACGACGCTCTAAACGAATGCCTGGCCGGTATCCACCAGGTGCATGGCGCGTTGCAAATGGTCGAGTTCTACGGCGCGGCGCTGCTGGCCGAAGAGATCGAGGAACTGGCCCTGGCACTACAGGCTGGGCACGTCGGCCAACGCGATGAAAGTATCCGCCTGCTGCAACAAGCCCTTGGCCAACTGCCGCTGTACCTCGAGCGCGTGCACAGCGCCCGCCGCGACTTGCCGCTGGTGGTGCTACCGCTGCTCAACGACCTGCGCAGCGCCCGGGGTGAGAGCCTGCTATCGGAAACCAGCCTGTTCAGCCCGCAACTGCTATCGATCGAGCCGTTGCCTGAGCAAGCCCTGGCCCAACGGGCAACGCCGGATCTGCATGAACAGTTGCGCCAATGGCGCCATCTGCTGCAACAAGCCCTCGCCGGGTTGCTGCGTGAAGACCACGGCCCCAGCAACCTGGAAGACATGGCACGGGTGTTCGCACGCCTTGAAGCGCTGTGCCAGGGTGCGCCGCTGCTGCCGTTGTGGCAGGTCACCTCGGCGCTGGTCGAAGGCATGCTCACTGGCGTGGTCGCCAACAGCCCGGCGTTGCGCAGCCTGCTCAAGGCCAGCGATAAACAACTCAAGCGCTTGCTGGTTCAAGGCATCAATGGCATCAACCAGCCGGCGCCGGACGAGTTGCTCAAGAGCCTGTTGTTCTACGTCGCCAAAGTCACCCGGCCGACGCCGCGCATGCAGAGCCTGAAGGAACGCTACGGTTTGGACGAAGCCTTGCCCGACAGCGCCGTGGTCGATGCTGAACGTGCACGGCTGGCCGGGCCGGATCGCAATGCCATGGGCTCGGTGCTCGGCGCGTTGTGTGAGGAGCTGGTGCGGGTCAAGGAACGCCTGGATCTGTTCGTGCGCAGTGATCGCCAGCACACTCAAGACCTCGACCCATTGCTGGCGCCGTTGCGGCAGATCGCCGATACCCTTGCGGTACTGGGTTTCGGCCAGCCGCGCAAAGTGATCATCGACCAACTCGCGGTGGTGTTGAGCCTGGTCCAGGGGCAGCGCGAACCCAATGACGCGGTGTTGATGGATGTGGCCGGCGCGTTGCTCTATGTCGAAGCGACGTTGGCCGGGATGATCGGCACTGTCGAACCGCAAAGCCGTGAAGACAGCCGCTTGCCCACCACCGACCTGACCCAGATCCATCAGTTGGTGATTCGTGAGTCGTGCCAGTGCTTGCGCCAAGCCAAGGAGCTGGTGATCGACTGCATTGAGGCTGATTGGGATCGTCAGCGCCTGGAGTCCTTGCCCGAGCTGCTGAGCCAGGTGCGCGGTGCCCTGGCGATGATTCCCTTGCCGCGTGCGGCGAGCTTGATGCGCGGTTGCACCGATTACGTCGACGAGCAATTGATGATCAACCAGGCCGCTCCTTCGGCGGCTCAACTGGCGCATTTCGCCGAGGTGGTCAGCAGCCTGGAGTATTACCTCGAACGCATGCTCCAAGACCCTGACGCGGCGGGGGAAAAAGTGCTGGAGTTGGCCACCCAGGGCTTGAATGCATTGGGCTACCTGCCGGTGGAAAAACCCTGGCGCCAGGCCCTGGTCGCGCCCGAGGGGGCACTGTCCTCCGAGGCCTCGCCAAACCTATCCCAGTTCGATGCCTTGGCCAGCCCTGCATCACGTCTCAACCCTCCGGCCTTGCAGCGTCCAGGCAGCCTGTTGCCGCCGCCGGCCGGTGAAGAACCGATTGACGATGAGCTGCGCGAAGTCTTCCTTGAAGAAACCGATGAAGTCCTCGACGTGTTGCATCGCTACCTGCCCGACAGCGCGGACAAAACCGCCCAGGGCGAAATGCGCCGCGCCTTCCATACCCTCAAGGGCAGTGGCCGGATGGTGCGGGCCCTAGTGCTGGCCGAGCTGGCCTGGGCCGTGGAGAACCTGCTCAATCGCGTGCTGGAACGCAGCGTAGTCCTTGGCCCTGAGGTGCAGCAGGTGTTGGATGAGGCCGTGGCCCTGCTGCCGGAGCTGATCGCCGATTTTGCCAGCGACGACCAACGCCAGCGCGATGAAGTCGACGCCTTGGCCGCCCGTGCCCATGCCCTGGCCAGTGGCGCTGCAACGTCGGCCAACGAGCCCCATGACCCCATGCTGCTGGAGATCTTCCGCAACGAGGCCCAGGGACATCTGGACAGCCTCGACCACTTCTTGCAACAGGCCGCCGAGCAGGTGCCGCTGCAGGTCAGCGATGAACTGCAACGCGCCTTGCACACCCTCAAGGGCAGCGCCTACATGGCCGGCGTGTTGCCCATCGCTGAACTGGCGCGCCCGCTGGATCACCTCACCCGTGAGTACAAGGCCCACCGTGTGCCGCTGGGCAAGGACGAAGTGGCGTTGTTGCTTGAAGCACAAGGGCTGTTCCAGCGCGGGGTGCGTGACCTGGACAACAATCCCCTGGCGCCGATCCACGGCGCTGCCAGCGTGATCAGCCGCACCCAACACCTGCTGGAGCATCAACTTGCCGCCTTGCTCGACGCGCCCACGGCCGGCCTGCGCGTCAAGCGTGACCCGCACTTGATCACCAACTTCCTGGCCCAGGGCATGGACATCCTGCTCGACGCCGAAAGCCTGCTGCGCCGCTGGCAGCAGCACCCCGGCGACCGTCAGGAGCTCACGGCATTGCTGGACGAGCTGACTACGTTGGGCGAGGGCGCGCACCTTGCCGACCTGCACCCTATCGACGCGTTGTGCGAGGCCTTGCTCGACCTGTATGGCGCGGTAGAAGAAAGCAGCCTGGCGGTCAGCGCCCGGTTCTTCCACGAGGCTGAACAGGCCCACGACGCGCTGATCAACATGCTCGACCAGTTGGCCGCCGGCCAGGAAATCAGCCCCGCGCCTGCACGTCTGCAGGCGTTGCGCGCGTTGCTGGACGAAGCCTTGGACCCGTCCTCCACGGGCCTGATCAAAAGCGACGGCAGCCGCACCCTGAGTATCTCCGAGTTGGGCGCGGCCACTGCGCAGTTGGATCACGCCGCCGCGATGGACGACGAGATTGTCGAGATCTTCCTTGAGGAGGCCGTAGACATCCTCGACAGCGCCGGCCAGTCGCTCAAGCGCTGGTTACTGGAACCCGACAGCGCTGCGCCCTTGTCCTCGTTGCAGCGGGATCTGCACACCCTCAAGGGCGGCGCGCGCATGGCCGAAATCGACCCGGTGGGCGACTTGGCCCAGGAGCTGGAATGCGTTTATGAGGGGCTGGTGGACCGCCGCTATAGCTACTCTGTCGAGCTGTCCCAGGCACTGATGGCCAGCCACGAACGCTTGGCCCAACAGTTGGACGAACTGCAACAGCAGCAACCCTTGAGTGACGGTGCCGAACTGGTCGAAAGGTTGCGGGAATTGCGCCAGGCCAGCAGCCCGGCAGCTCCGGCTGCGGTGGCGCCAGCGTCGGGTGCCGACCCGGAGTTGCTGGATATCTTCCTCGAAGAAGCCGCCGATATCCTCGACAGCTCCGGCAGCGCGCTCCTGCGCTGGCAGGCCGAACCGGGCAGTCGCCAGGAAGTGGAAACCCTGCTGCGGGACCTGCACACCCTCAAGGGTGGTGCACGCATGGTCGAGATAGGGCCGATCGGCGATCTGGCCCATGAGCTGGAATTTCTCTACGAAGGGCTGTCCGCCGGTTTGCTCGCGCCGACCCCTGAACTGTTCGCACTGCTGCAAGGCTGCCATGACCGCCTGGCGCAGATGATCGACGCCGTGGCCGAGGGGTTGCCGGTGGGTTCGGTGGATAAACTCATCGAGCGCATCAAGAGCCTGGTGCACCCCAGTGATGAGCCGGTCACACCGGTGGCGCTGCCGGCTGGCAAGGCCGAAGCGGTCGCCGACCCGGCTGCCGACATGGTGAAAATCTCCGCCGACTTGCTTGATGACCTGGTCAACCTGGCCGGCGAAACCTCGATCTTCCGTGGGCGTATCGAGCAGCAAGTCAAGGATGCGCGCATTGCCTTGAGTGAGATGGAAACCACCATCGAGCGCATGCGCGACCAACTGCGCCGGCTCGACAGCGAAACCCAGGGCCGCCTCTTGAGCCGCCAGCAAGCCGAGGCCGAACGCCTGGGCTACGAAGAATTCGACCCGCTGGAAATGGACCGCCACTCGCAGCTGCAACAGCTGGCCCGTGCGCTGTCCGAATCTGCCTCCGACCTGCTCGACCTCAAGGACACTCTTGAGCGCCGCAACCAGGATGCCCACAACCTGCTGCAGCAACAGGCGCGCATCAACACCGAATTGCAGGAAGGCCTGATGCGCACGCGCATGGTGCCTTTCGAGCGCATGTTGCCACGCCTCAAGCGCATCGTGCGGCAAGTGGCGGGCGAGTTGGGCAAGGACGTGGAGTTTATCGTCGGCAATGCCGAAGGCGAGATGGACCGCAATGTGCTGGAACGCATGGCGGCCCCCTTGGAGCATATGCTGCGCAACGCCGTCGACCACGGCCTGGAATCGCGCGAAGTGCGGCTGGCTGCGGGTAAACCGCAGAAGGGCCGCATCACCCTGGACCTGACCCACGAAGGCGGCGACATCGTCTTCGACATGCGCGACGACGGCGCGGGTGTGCCCCTCGAAGCGGTGCGACGCAAGGCGATCAAGCGCGGCCTGCTCGCGCCCCATCAAGAGATCAGCGACCGTGACGTGTTGCAGTTCATCCTGCAACCGGGCTTTTCCACCGCAGAAAAAATCACCCAGATTTCCGGGCGCGGCGTGGGCATGGACGTGGTGCATGAAGAAGTGCGCCAGCTCGGCGGCTCCATGGTGATCGACTCGACGCCGGGCATGGGCGTGCATTTTCGCATTCGCCTGCCGTTTACCGTGTCGGTCAATCGTGCGTTGATGGTGCACTGCGCCGACGACCAATACGCGATTCCCCTCAACACCATCGAAGGCTTGGTGCGCGTGCTGCCCCACGAGTTGGCGGGGCACTACCAGCAAGACCCAGCGCACTATGAATATGGCGGCCAGCGCTACGAGTTGTTCTACCTCGGCGACCTGCTGCACACCGCCAGCCGCCCGAAACTGCTGGGCCAGTACCAGCCGGTGCCGGTGCTGCTGGTGCACTGCAATGAACGCCGCGTGGCGGTGCACGTGGATGCCATGGCCGGTACCCGCGAGATCGTGGTCAAGGGCCTGGGGCCGCAATTCTCCGGGGTGCAGGGCGTGACCGGCGCGACCATCCTGGGCGACGGCCATGTGGTGCTGATCATCGACCTGCTGGCGCACATCCGCGCCCGACAACCGGCCTTGCCGGCCCAGGCGGTGGATGCGCCGCTGATCCTCAACGACCCACTGAAAAAACGCCCGCTGCTGGTGCTGGTGGTGGACGATTCGGTCACCGTGCGCAAAGTCACCAGCCGCCTGCTGGAGCGCAACGGCATGAACGTGCTCACCGCCAAGGACGGTATCGACGCACTCGCCATCCTGGAAGAACACACCCCGGACCTGATGCTGCTCGACATCGAAATGCCGCGCATGGACGGCTTCGAAGTGGCCATACAGATACGCAACGACCCACGCCTGATGCGCTTGCCGATCATCATGATCACCTCACGCACCGGCCAGAAACACCGCGACCGCGCCATGGCCATTGGCGTCAACGACTACCTCGGCAAGCCGTACCAAGAGTCGGTGCTGCTGGAAAGCATCGCCTACTGGAGCAAGTCCCATGCTTGAGCACCGCACCAGCCAACTCACCGGCCTGCTACTGCCCTTGGCCGACCGCCATCTGGTGCTGCCCAACGTTGCCGTGGCCGAACTGATCGACTTCCAGCGCGGCGAACCGGCCAGCGACGCACCGCCGTGGTATCTGCGGCAAGTGACCTGGCGCGATCGGCAAATTCCGTTGATCAGCTTTGAGGCGGCCTGCGGCGAAGCCAGCATGACGGGCGAACGCTCACGCATCGTGGTGTTGAATGCACTGGGCGGGCGGCCGACATTGAAATTCATTGCACTGGTGATCCAGGGCATTCCCCGCTCGTACAAGCTCGATAGCGAATTGAGCTACGTGGACGTGCCGCTGTGCCCGCTGGAACTGGCGGCGGTGCAAGTGGGCGAGCAGGTGGCGAAGGTGCCGGACTTGATGGGGCTTGAAGCGCTGCTGGTAGAGTCCGGCCTGGCCTGACTGATCGTTCCCACGCTCCGCGTGGGAATGCCGCCGGGGACGCTCCGCGTCCCGCCAGTCAGAACAAGGGCGACGCAGAGCGCCACAGGATGCATGCCCACGCGGAGCGTGGGAACGATCAGTTATGTCGGAATAGGGTGGAGTTGCTGTAGGCGAGTTCTGAATTTGGAATAGGCGGGTTTTCAGGCCGTAGTGCAGTGGCTAGTTTCTGCACTCCTCACTGCCAGCAAGGACTCGCAAATGGCCGTACCGTTAATGCCGCCCGGTGTTTCA
Organism: Pseudomonas sp. AM4(2022); assembly: GCF_036346515.1. Classification (NCBI taxonomy): domain Bacteria; kingdom Pseudomonadati; phylum Pseudomonadota; class Gammaproteobacteria; order Pseudomonadales; family Pseudomonadaceae; genus Pseudomonas; species Pseudomonas sp. AM4(2022). Next base: position 214,456 of record NZ_JAOTNW010000010.1, on the reverse strand, counting down.
ATTCTTGAAAACATGGCGATATCCAACTGCAAACGCATTCATCTCAAGCCCGGCTCGGCATTCGCCTATTCCTGGTTTTACTCCCAGGTCCGTGCGGCCGGCCCTTGGAACTACAAGAAGCAGGGGCGTCAGTACGAAGCTTTTGGTAACTTCAATTACGGTGCCACGGGCACGGTGCTGGGCATTCCCGAAAATGTGTTGCTGCGAGCCGCCGGTGTGGCTCAAACCGTCGCCAGAACGACTCGTCCGGATTTTGGATCATGGTGGGGCGGTGAGCCTTTTGGTGACGATCCACGGGACCAATATTGGATAAGAAGAGGTATCGAATATGCCATTTCGCAAGGCCACTAAGCGCCTCATACCTGTTCTGCGTAATTGCCTGCTTGTGATCTGCCTGATCTATATCGGCGGCAGTTGGGTTCTGTCGCCCGGAACACCGGACCTGGATGAAGTGGTGTTGAAGCATTCCCTGGGCAACGGTATGTCGATCTATGGTGCGCGAGATGGCCAAGGTGGCGCGACGGTGGGGTTTTCCTACAGGTACTACGTGCATAAGGATTTGGGAAGTGATCAGGAAATACTCAGCGCATTAGTGTCTGCACCTCCTTTTCTCAAAACAAAAGAGCCAGATGTTCAAGTCAATAATGTGGGTGGCGCCCTGCATCTGGTTATTCAGGGAGAAGTGTATGAGTACCACAGTTATGCGTTGGAGGGCCTGGGGAAGGTCAGGGTGATGATGGTGTTGTGATGGACCGGCGCTCAGATTTTTCCTGCAAGATGTCGGGCTGTGCATGAACTTGTTGTGATTGATCATCGCGCCTAGTCTTCGTCCCGTCATCGCAAAAAACGGTGACACGGACGTGCAAGTCCGAGAAATCTGTTTAGGCGCACAAGACGCCTAGATCCAAAGGCGTTCCTTACTGATCCATTTTAGGAACCGAACATCATGTCGAAGTCATCTTCCAACCGTTTCACCGTAAACCCCCACCAAGACACCGAAACCCTGCTGGTCAACGCCAGCGAAACCCTGTCCTCCCTCAACGCACTCACCTGCCACCTGGCTTTCGACCTGGACACTTCCCAGCGCGCCATCATGCTGGGGATCCAGCAAATGGCAGAGTTGGGGCGGTTGCTGATCGATAGGGCGCTGGAGCAAGTCAGCCCATCGCCAGCAACTTGAAACGGTCCCAAAAAGGGACCTATCGTTCCCTCTTTGGAGCCGCTATCTAACCAACACCACCGACCAATGTGGGAGCTGGCTTGCCTGCGATGGCGGCCTGTCAGTCAACATCTCAGTAGCTGACCTACAGCTATCGCAGGCAAGCCAGCTCCCACAGTTTGATCTTCGTTACTCCAGGCGTAACGGTTCGTCCTCCAGCTTGATTGATGCCCTTGCGCTTCACTCCTAAGGTAAGCCCCACGACAGCAAACCCCGTGGAGCGACCATGACAACAACCATCACCCCCGACTCGCGCTGGACGCGGCGGCGCGACGAGAAGCAGCGGCGGCTCGGGCTGGTCAAGAAATACGCAGACGGGGCGGTGTTGCCCAGTGACAAGATCGTCGAGGCCCTTGAAGCCTTGATCCTCCCCGGCGACCGCGTAGTGCTGGAGGGCAACAACCAGAAGCAGGCCGATTTCCTCTCGCGCTCCCTGGCCAAGGCTGACCCGACCAAGCTCCACGATTTGCACATGATCATGCCCAGCGTCGGGCGTTCCGAGCACCTGGACCTGTTTGAAAAGGGCATCGCCCGCAAGCTCGACTTCTCCTTCGCCGGCACCCAATCCCTGCGCATCAGCCAGTTGCTGGAAGACGGCCTGTTGGAAATCGGCGCGATCCACACCTACATCGAACTCTACGCACGGCTGGTGGTGGACCTGATCCCCAACGTGGTGCTCTCGGCGGGTTTCATGGCCGACCGCGCCGGCAACATCTACACCGGCGCCAGCACCGAAGACACGCCAGCACTGATCGAGCCTGCCGCCTTCAGCGATGGCATCGTCATCGTGCAGGTCAACCAGTTGGTGGATGACGTCACCGATTTGCCCCGCGTCGACATACCCGCAAGCTGGGTGGATTTCGTGGTGGTGGCCGACCAGCCGTTCTACATCGAACCGCTGTTCACCCGCGACCCACGCCATATCAAGCCAGTGCATGTGTTGATGGCGATGATGGCGATCCGTGGCATCTACGAAAAACACAATGTGCAGTCGCTCAACCATGGCATAGGCTTCAACACCGCTGCCATTGAATTGATCCTGCCCACCTACGGCGAATCCCTGGGCCTCAAAGGCAAGATCTGTCGCAACTGGACCCTCAACCCACACCCCACATTGATCCCGGCGATCGAAAGCGGTTGGGTAGAAAGTGTGCATTGCTTCGGCACCGAACTGGGCATGGAAAACTACATTGCCGCACGCCCGGATGTGTTCTTCACCGGCCGCGATGGCTCGATGCGCTCCAACCGCATGTTCTGCCAGCTCGCCGGCCAATACGCCGTGGACCTGTTTATCGGCGCCACCCTGCAAGTGGACGGCGACGGGCATTCCAGCACCGTGACCCGTGGCCGCCTCGCCGGTTTCGGTGGCGCGCCGAACATGGGCCACGACCCACGCGGCCGCCGCCATGGCACGCCGGCCTGGTTGGATATGCGCCACGACGATGCGCCCGAGGCCTTGCTTGAGCGTGGCAAAAAACTCGTTGTGCAAATGGTCGAGACGTTCCAAGAGGGCGGCAAACCCACCTTCGTCGACACCCTGGACGCGGTGGAAGTGGCCCGCAAAAGCGGCATGCCCCTGGCGCCAATCATGATCTACGGCGACGACGTCACCCACTTGCTCACCGAAGAAGGCATCGCCTACCTGTACAAGGCGCGCTCCCTGGAAGAACGCCAGGCAATGATCGCCGCCGTCGCCGGGGTCACCGCCATCGGTATGCGCCACAACCCCAAGGACACTGCGCGCATGCGCCGCGAAGGCTTGATTGCCTTGCCCGAAGACTTGGGTATTCGCCGAACCGACGCCACCCGCGAGTTGTTGGCCGCCAAGAGCGTGGCCGACCTGGTGGAGTGGTCCGGTGGCCTGTACAACCCGCCCGCCAAATTCAGGAGCTGGTAAATGCGCGCGCTCAAACAGCATGAACTGAGCCTGGCCGATCGCCTGGCGGATATGGCGGTCGATGCGCTGATCGACGAAGCGGATTTGTCGCCCAAACCCGCCTTGGTAGACCGGCGCGGCAACGGCGCCCACAGCGATTTGCATCTGGGGCTGATGCACGCCTCGGCGCTGTCGCTGTGGCCGATGTTCAAGGAAATGGCCGAGGCCGCGCTCGACATCGGCGAAGTCGGCCTGCCTCTGCGCGAAGCGCTCGGGCGTATTGGCCGGGAAGGCGAGCAGGCCATGCTCGCCACCACCCAGGGCGTGAACACTCATCGTGGTGCGATCTGGGCGCTGGGGTTGCTCACCGCCGCGGCGGCCTTGGAACCCCGCTCCATAACCCTGACTGCCGCCAAACTGGCGCTGCTCAACGACCACTTCGCCCCGCGGCCCATGAGCCATGGCGCCCAGGTCGCCCAGCGGTACGGCGCACGCGGTGCCCGTGAAGAAGCGCAGCTCGGCTTCCCTTCGGTGACTCAACGCGGCCTGCCGCAACTGCACAAGAGCCGCCGCGAAAACGCCGGTGAACAGAACGCCCGCCTGGATGCTTTGCTGGCGATCATGACGGACCTGGCGGACACCTGCGTGCTCTACCGCGCCGGTACCGAAGGCCTGGCCACCATGCAACAGGGCGCCCAGGCCGTGCTCGACGCCGGTGGCAGCGCAACCCTGGCCGGACGCCGCCAATTGCATGAGCTGGACCTGCAACTGCTGGCCTTGAATGCCTCCCCCGGTGGCGCCGCCGACCTGTTGGCCGCCTGCCTGTTTATCGACCGCCTCGACGGAGCGTTGTGATGGAAACCTTATCCTTTGAATTCCCTGCCGGGCAGCCCCCCAAAGGCCGTGCGCTGGTGGGTTGCGTCGGCTCGGGCGACCTGGAAGTGCTGCTGGAACCGGGCACGCCCGGCACCTTGACCATCCAGGTGCAAACCTCGGTCAATGGCGCGCAGCAACGCTGGCAGCACCTGTTCGAACGCATCTTCCAGGAGCAGACGCCACCGGCCCTGAACATTGATATCCACGACTTCGGTGCCACGCCCGGTGTGGTGCGCTTGCGATTGGAGCAAGGTTTCGAGGAGATCGGCCATGACTGACTTACTCGCTAAACACAGCTTTGTGGAACTCGGTGCCCGGCAGCGCGCCAAGGCGCTGTTGGATGCGGGCACCTTCCGCGAGTTGATCGACCCGTTCCAGCGGGTCATGTCGCCGTGGCTCAGCCGCCAAGGCGTGGTGCCCCAGGCCGATGACGGGGTGGTGATCGCCAAGGGCAGCATCGGCGCCAAGCCTGTGGTGATTGCCGCGATCGAAGGCAACTTCCAGGGCGGCAGCCTGGGTGAAGTCGGCGGCGCGAAAATCGCGGGCGCCTTGGAACTGGCCGCCGAAGACAACCGCAACGGCATTCCCACCTGCGCCGTGCTGCTGTTGGAAACCGGTGGTGTGCGTTTGCAGGAAGCCAACCTGGGCCTGGCCGCCATTGCCGATATCCACGCGGCGATTGTCGACCTGCGCCAGTACCAGCCGGTGATCGGCGTGGTGGCCGGCAGTGTCGGTTGCTTTGGGGGCATGTCCATCGCGGCTGGCTTGTGCAGTTACCTGGTGGTCACTCGCGAAGCACGCCTGGGCTTGAATGGCCCGCAGGTGATCGAGCAGGAGGCTGGCCTGGAGGAATACGACTCCCGCGACCGGCCTTTCATCTGGAGCCTCACCGGCGGCGAGCAACGTTTTAACAGTGGCTTGGCCGACCGTTACGTGGCGGACGATGTGGCGCAGATCCAGCAGACCGTCAGCGCGCTGTTGCAACAAGGGGCGTCCGAACAACCCCGCAGCCGGCGCGCTGATTTCTACCTGACGAAGCTGGCCGAACTCGACGCAACCGCGCAAATCGAACCCGCAACGGTTCGCGCGCTGTATCAGGGAGAACGCTCATGAGAGGGTTGCAGTGGTTCAACGCATTGAGCGTCGGCGCGACACTCATAGAGGGCTTGCCGGACTCATTGAAAGTCGCAGACGGCGTATTGGGTGAGCAGGCGGTGCGCTTTATCGCCGTGGTCACCGACCCGAATAACCGCTTCCCGCGTGCACGCAATGGCGAAGTCGGTTTGCTGGAAGGTTGGGGGCTGGCCAAGGCCGTCGATGAAGCCATCGCGACGGGTGACAAACGCCCCATCATCGCCATCGTCGATGTGCCCAGCCAAGCCTATGGCCGTCGTGAAGAAGCCCTCGGCATCCACCAGGCCCTGGCCGCTGCTGCAGACAGCTACGCTCGCGCACGCCTGGCCGGCCACCCGGTGATTGCGCTGCTGGTGGGCAAGGCCATGTCCGGTGCGTTTCTGGCCCACGGTTACCAGGCTAATCGCCTGATTGCCCTGCGTGATCCCGGCGTGATGGTGCACGCCATGGGCAAGGCTTCGGCCGCACGGGTGACGCTGCGCAGCGTCGAAGAACTCGAAGCCCTGGCCGCCAGCGTGCCGCCGATGGCCTATGACATCGACAGCTATGCCAGCCTGGGTTTGCTCTGGGAGACCTTGTCGGTGAGCCAGATTGAACAGCCGACGCCGGACGATGTGGTACGGGTCAGCGATTGCCTGGTGCATGCGATCAAAGATGTCGCGCAGCCTGATTTAAAAGGACGACTTGGTGCGACTAATCGCGCCGCCTCAAGCCACGTACGCCAACTGCTGCGGGAACAATGGTGAACGCCCACGATTTGCTCTGGGGCATGACCCCCGCCCATCTCCCCGCTGGCGCTCCGGCCTGGGCGCGGGACGCGCTGAGAGCCGGTCATCCAGTAGTGGTGCGGCGTGCCATTACCGAAGCGGGTCACGTGGCGGTTGGCGTACGTGGGCGTCTACGTGAGCAGCGTTATGGGGCGGTGATGCCTGTTGCTGCGGTGCAACGGCGCGTGGCGCCCGAAGAATTGCGCCAGGTGATCTCGCCACGGGATTTACCGGCGCTACGGGCGCTCCATCAACTGCGGCCAGTGTTGGCGCAGTATCACTGGGGCGTCAGCGGCAGCGCCGGATTTGAATTGGCGAGCGGCGTCGAAGCGTTGCATGCCATGAGTGACCTGGATTTGATCCTGCGCACCCCCGAACCGCTTGATCGCAACGCGGCGCGTGCATTGCTGGCGAAATTCGACACCGCACCGTGCGCCGTGGACCTGCAACTGCAAACCCCGTTTGGCGCCGTCGCCTTGCGCGAATGGGCCGGCGGATCTCGTCGTGTGCTGCTCAAAACCAGCAGTGGCGCGCACCTTGTACCCGACCCTTGGCAGGCTGTGGCATGAGCAGCCTCTTGGTGTTTGCGGGGCAGGGCGCCCAGCGCGTGGGCATGCTCCAGGCGCTATCGGCCGAGGTTCTGGAAGAAGCCAGTGATGCCTTGGGTGAAGATGTTCGCCGGCTCGATTCGGCGCAAGCCTTGGCGAGCACGCGTGCGGTGCAACTGTGCCTGCTGATCGTCGGCGTTGCCCATGCCCAGCAGTTGCGCCATACGCCTGACTACGTGGCGGGCCTGTCCATCGGCGCTTACCCGGCCGCCGTCATCGCCGGCGCCCTGGACTTCGCTGATGCGCTGAAACTGGTCAGCCTGCGTGGCGAGCTGATGCAACAGGCTTATCCACAGGGCTACGGCATGACCGCCCTGATCGGCCCCGATTTATCCACGGTTGAAGCCTTGCTTGCAGATATCCACAGCGCTGCAACTCCGGTGTATCTGGCCAATATCAACGCCGACAACCAGACCGTGATCGCCGGCAGCAATGAGGCGATGCAGCGTGTCGCCGAGCGCATCAAAGGCAGCGGCATCGCCAAGCGTCTTGCAGTGAGCGTGCCGTCCCACTGTGCGCTGTTGGAAGCGCCGGCCAAGGTGCTTGCCCAAGCGTTCGTGCCACTCAAGGCGCCGCGCATCACCTACCTGAGCAGCACGCGCGCGCGACCTATCCACAACCCTGAGCAACTGCGCGATGACCTGGCCTTCAACATGTGCCGCGTTGTCGATTGGCGCGGCACTGTGCAAAGCGCCTACGAGCGCGGTGTGCGCCTGCAGATCGAACTGCCTCCGGGCGCGGTGCTCACCGGTCTGTCACGCCGCGTTTTCGAACAAGGCACGGTGATCGCCTGCGAAGGCGCCCGCCTGGACACCTTGCAGGCCCTGCTGCAAGAGGAGGAACGCCGCCACCGATAAAGCAATACCCAAGGCTTTCGAAGCACAACAACAACAATTTCGAACGAGCACTTTGAGGACAACGACAATGATTATCTACGGTGTGGCATTGCTGGCGATCTGCACGCTTGCGGGCGTGATCATGGGTGACATGCTCGGCGTGTTGCTGGGCGTAAAATCCAACGTGGGTGGCGTGGGGATCGCGATGATCCTGCTGATCTGCGCGCGATTGTGGATGCAAAAGCGCGGCGGCATGACCAAGGACTGCGAGATGGGCGTAGGCTTCTGGGGCGCCATGTACATTCCGGTGGTGGTGGCGATGGCGGCGCAGCAAAACGTAGTAACGGCGCTGCATGGCGGCCCGGTTGCGGTGCTCGCGGCTATTGGTTCGGTGGTGGTGTGTGGTTGCACCATCGCCTTGATCAGCCGCACCCACAAGGGCGAGCCCTTGCCGCCCGAAGAGCCGCTGATTCTCGTCGCAGGAGGTCGCTGATATGTGGGACCTCATTGAAAAAGGCTTGGAGCATAACGGCCTGATTACCGCTTTCGCGTTCGTTGGCGTGGTGATGTGGATTTCCGTGGTGCTGTCCAAGCGCCTGACGTTCGGGCGCATTCATGGCTCGGCGATTGCCATTGTTATCGGCCTGGTCTTGGCCTGGGTCGGCGGCACGCTTACGGGTGGGCAAAAGGGCCTGGCGGACCTTGCGCTGTTTTCCGGGATCGGCCTGATGGGCGGTGCGATGTTGCGTGACTTCGCCATCGTCGCCACGGCGTTCGAAGTGCAAGCCACCGAGGCGCGCAAGGCCGGGATGATCGGCGTGATTGCACTGCTGCTGGGCACGATCCTGCCGTTTATTGTCGGCGCAAGCATGGCCTGGGCCTTTGGTTATCGCGATGCGATCAGCATGACCACTATCGGAGCTGGCGCTGTAACCTACATCGTCGGCCCGGTGACCGGCGCGGCGATTGGCGCGACCTCGGATGTGATGGCGCTGTCGATCGCAACAGGCTTGATCAAGGCGATACTGGTGATGGTTGGCACGCCGGTGGCGGCGCGCTGGATGGGCCTGGATAACCCGCGTTCGGCGATGGTGTTCGGTGGGTTGGCCGGCACCGTGAGTGGCGTCACAGCGGGCCTGGCGGCGACGGATCGGCGGCTGGTACCGTATGGCGCGCTGACGGCGACGTTTCATACCGGGCTTGGGTGTTTGCTCGGGCCTTCGCTGTTGTACTTCATTGTGCGTGGGTTGGTTGGTTAGGTTTGCAGATTGTGGTGTTTGATCGGGCCCAATCGGGGGCTTGCCCCCGATGGCATTCTCAAACCTGGCGATTGGCATACATCCGACACTCCGCCAACAACGCCAGCAAATTCGGATCGCGCTCCTTGGCTTTCAGGAACACCACGCCGATCTGCTGCTGCAATCGATACCTGGGCTGCAGCGGTATCAGCTTCACGCGGTTCTCATACACCGCTGCGATCCGCCCTGGCAGCAGGGCATAACCCACCCCTGAGCTGACCATGCTCAGCAAGGTGAAGATATCGTTTACCTGCATTGCCACCTTCGGCTCGAACCCGGCCTGATGGAACACCCGGTTGCCGTCCTGGTGCGTGGCGAAGCCCTGGGTGAGCGTGATGAAGGTGGCATCGCGCACGTCGGCCAGGTCGATTTCCTGATTGCGGTCCAGGGGCGAATCGGCCGGGGTGGCGAGGAAGATGTCATCGCTGAACAGCGCGATCTGCTCGCAGTCGGGGTCGTGGGCGTGTTCGTCGAGGGAGATGAGGATCGCGTCCACCTCCATGTTCTTGAGCTTGTAGAGCAGGTCGAAGTTGGAGCCCAGGATCAGGTCGATATTGAGTTCGCTGCGCCTGATTTTCAGACCCATGATCAACTGTGGCACGGTCTTGACCGTCAGCGAATACAGCGAGCCGAGCTTGAAGCGTTCGGCGGAGAACCCGGCGGCTTCGCGGGTCAGGCGCACGCTGTCGACCACGTCGGCCACCAGTTTCTGCGCACGCTCTTCGAGCACGTAGGCGCTTTCCAGCGGAGTGAGGTTGCGCCCCTCGTGTTTGAACAGCGGGCAGCGCAGGGCACTTTCCAGGGAGTGAATGGCGCGGTGCACGCTGACATTGCTGGTTTGCAGCTCGGCGGCGGCGCGGGCCAGGTTGCCGGTGCGCATGAACGCCAGGAAGATCTCCAGCTTCTTGAGGGTGAATTCTTCGTCGATCAGCATGGCCTTGGGCTCTTGTTCGATTGCGCTCGATTGTGCCCGTAAATGCGGCTGTCGTCGCCGGAACGTCATGTGCCGCTTGCACTCTGATGCGCAAGGCTGGACGCTTGTCCGCCTGTTCTTGAGGGTTACGGGAGGTCAGTGACAGATGTACCACGGGGAACGATTCAACGCCTGGAGCCATTTGCTCGGTGCAGTCGCGGCCTGTATAGGCGCCGTGTGGATGTTGGTAGTGGCGAGCCTGGACGGCAGCCCCTGGAAGATCGTCAGCGTGGCGATTTATGGCTTTACCCTGATGGTGCTGTACAGCGCGTCAACGGTGTACCACAGCGTGCGAGGCCGGCGAAAAGAGATCATGCAGAAGGTCGATCACTTTTCCATTTACCTGTTGATAGCCGGCAGCTACACGCCATTCTGCCTGGTGACCCTGCGCGGGCCGTGGGGCTGGACGTTGTTCGGGATTGTGTGGGGGCTGGCGGTGATCGGCATCCTGCAGGAGATCAAGCCGCGTTCGGAGGCGCGGATTCTGTCCATCGTGATCTACGCCGTGATGGGCTGGATCGTACTGGTAGCGGTCAAGCCGCTGATGGCGGCGTTGGGCACGGCAGGGTTTATCTGGCTGGCGTCCGGTGGGGTGCTGTACACCGTAGGCATTATCTTTTTTGCCCTGGAGGATCGCTTGCGCCATTCCCACGGCATCTGGCATTTGTTTGTGATTGGCGGCAGCCTGCTGCATTTCGTGGCGATCATGCATTACGTGCTTTGAGCTGCGCAAGGTCCAGCAACTCACGCGCCCGGGTGCCGAAAATCTGCAGCAGGTGAGCGAACATATGCGGCGGTGGCGCACCGGCGCGGGTCAGGGCGTACAAGGTGATGGGCAGCGGCGGGGTGAATGGGCGGATACAGGTGGTGGCCGTTGAGGCGCCAAGGGCCGTAAAAGGGTCGATCACGGCAAGGCCGGCACCGGATTCCACCATCGCGCGGGCCAGGGAGTAGGTCTGTACCGAGATCGTGACCCGAGGTGCGGGCTCGACATTTTCCAGGTAACCGGCAAGTTTCGCCGCCAACGGATCGGCGCTGGAAAGGCCAATTAACGGCGCTCCCGCCAGGTCCGCCAAGGGCAACGGCTGGTTCAACTCGTCGTCGCGCCAGAACCCCTTGGAGGCCAGCGCGACCAATGCGCCGTTGGCCAGCACTTGGGAGGTCAACCCTGGGTGGCCGGAGAAGTTGAGGGTCAGTGCAAGGTCGATTTCGCGCACCAACAGCTTTTGCACCAGTTCGCTGCTATGGTCGCTGGATAGCTCGCAGGTCATGTTCGGATAGTCGCGCGTCCACTCCAGAATCGCGGGTGGCAGCAAAGACAGTGCCAGTGCCGGGATCGCACCGATACGTATGCTTTGCCCTGGGTCGCGGCGCAGGCTTCTTGCCAGGCGTCGCACGCCTTGCAGGGTCTCGGTGACTTTCTCGACTTCGTTTTCCAGCGCCAGGGCTTCCGGCGTGGGTTGCAATTTGCCGCGAACCCGCAAGAACAAAGGAAAGCCCAGCTGCAGTTCGGCGTGCTGCAGCACTTTGGTCACCGCCGGTTGCGACACGTGCAGCAACTGCGCGGCTCCGCTGACGGAGCCGGTCTGCCGGATCGCCTGGAAAATTTCGATATGACGTAGACGCATAAAGCCATAACCCTGGTTTATAGACGTCCTACTTTTATTCATTGTGCAAGCCTTGTCACGCACCCTTAGTCTCGATTTAGTTTCGTGACGTGTGAGGTGACACTTTGGCAAAGCAGGTTTGTATCATCGGTGGGGGTGTGATTGGCCTGACGAGCGCGTACGCCCTGGTACGTGCGGGAATGGATGTGACGCTGGTCGAGGGGCAGAAAACCCTGGGTAGCGCCACCAGCTTCGCCAACGGCGGCCAGCTTTCCTATCGGTATGTCACGCCACTTGCGGATGCTGGCATGCCACTCAAAGCGCTCGGTTGGCTGCTGCGGGGCGAGTCGCCGCTCAAACTCAGGCCGCGCATGGACCCACTGCAGTGGCGCTGGCTCGCGTCTTTCCTGGGCGCTTGTCGTTCATCGGTCAATCACACCAATTCTCAACATCTCCTGCGCTTGGCGGCGCTGAGCCAGCAGACGCTGGAGAGCTGGCGTCATGAGGACAAGCTCGAAGGATTCAACTGGCAGCGTAACGGCAAGCTGCTGACCTTTCGCTCCTCCGAGAGTTTTGCCCAGGCCCGCCGTAAGTTGAGCGACCCTTTACAGCAGCAAGTGTTGTCGGCCGAGGACTGTCGGCGGTTGGAGCCCTCATTGAGCTCGGGCACGTTCATCGGTGGCATTTACAACCCTACCGAAGAAGCCGCTGATTGCCATGGGTTTTGCCAGCGCCTGACCGATCATCTGCAAGCCTCTGGGCGATGCCGATTCATGCTGGGAAGCAAGGTGTTGAAGATTCACGAGGCCTTTGGTTCGGTGGTGGCTCTGGAGCTCCAGGATGAAGTGCTGCCGGTGGATAACCTGGTACTGGCCGCCGGACATAACAGCCACAGCCTGAGCTTGCCGGCCTTGCATCTGCCGTTGTATCCGCTCAAAGGCTATAGCCTTACCGTGCCGATCGAAGACCAGCATACGGCGTTGAGCATCAATGTTACCGACTATGACCGCCGTACCGTCTATGCCCGTATCGGTGAGCAATTGCGCATCGCGGCAATGGTCGACATCGTCGGGTTCAACAGTGCTCCGGAGCCCAAGCGCATGGCGGTCATAAAACGCCTGGCTCGTCAGACTTTTCCTATGGCCGGGAATTATGACGCCGCTGTTGAATGGGCAGGTATGCGCCCGGCGACGCCCACTGGCCTGCCGCTGATTGGCGCCACGGCCTATCGTAATCTTTGGCTCAACCTTGGCCATGGTGCCCTGGGGTTCACCCTCGCGTGTGGCAGTGGGCAAGTATTGGCCGAAATGATCGACGCACAATCCACGTCTATCGATACACGGGCGTTTCTTCCCAAAGTGGCATGATCTTCCCGCCTAAACGCTAGCCTATAACCTTAGGTTATGGGCTGCTCCTCTTTATTCATTTTCGGCTGCCTGCCCGATGCCCCTACGCTGAGTTCTCTTAATCGACGGCTGGGGGCTGGGATGGCCAGGCAGGTTTGCATCATTGGCGGCGGTGTCATCGGCTTGGCGAGTGCTTATGCACTGGTACGAGCCGGCCATGAAGTGACGGTAATCGATGCGCGCGACAGTCTAGGCTGCGAGACCAGCTTCGCCAATGGCGGGCAGTTGTCCTATCGGTATGTCGCTCCGCTGGCTGATTCCGGCGTGCCGCTGCAGGCGATAGGCTGGCTGTTGCGCGGTGACTCGCCCTTGAAGCTGCGTCCCCGGCTCGACCCACAGCAGTGGCGCTGGATGGCGGCCTTTATCGGCGCGTGCCGGGGTTCGGTCAACAGGCGTAACGGTGCTCATCTTCTGCGCCTGGCAACCCTGAGCCAGAGTACGTTGCAGCATTGGCGCGAGGATGATCGCCTGGACGGCTTCGACTGGCGGCGCAACGGCAAGCTGGTCATGTTCCGCAGCGCCAGCACCTTCGAACATGCCCGCCGCAAGGTGACAAGTTTCCTGCAACAACAGGTGCTGTTGCCTGTTGAGTGCGCCCGCCTGGAGCCCGCATTGGCGGACGGCGGCTTTGCTGGTGGCATCTATACGCCGAACGAAGAAGTGGGGGATTGCCACGCCTTTTGCCAGCAATTAGCGACCCGCCTTCAGGCGTCGGGGCGTTGCAGGTTCTTGCTGGGGCGCAAGGTCACCGGGTTGCGCCACGCTGGCGGTGCGGTACAAGCCGTTGAGTTGGGTGACGAGGTGATGCCGGTCGAGCAGTTGGTGCTCGCTGCGGGTTATCGCAGTGCCGCGTTGGCACTGCCGGGGTTGTCGGTGCCCGTGTATCCACTCAAGGGCTACAGCTTGAGCGTACCGATTGGCGCGCAACACAAGGCGCCGAACGTAAGCATCACCGACTACGACCGCAAGATCGTCTACGCGCGCCTAGGTGAGCAACTTCGGGTCGCGGCCATGGTGGATATCGTGGGGTTCGATACCGGCCTTGAGCCTTCGCGACTGGCACTGATTAAACGCCACGCCGTAGAGACATTTCCCCTGGCTGGCGACTACCAGCACGCGCTCGAATGGGCTGGCATGCGCCCGGCCACGCCAACGGGCGTGCCGCTGATTGGTGCCAGTCGCTATCGCAACCTGTGGCTGAACCTGGGGCACGGTGCCCTTGGCTTTACCTTGGCCTGCGGCAGCGGCCAACTGCTGGCCGAGTTGATCGACCAGCGCACCCCTTCCATTGATATGCAGGGCCTGACGCCCCGCGCCGCTTGAGGATGCAGCCATGACCATTACCCGAATCAATAGCAACGAACGACTCAGCGGTGCCGTGACGTTCAAGGACCTGGTGTTCCTTTCGGGCCAGGTACCGGGCGACGGCCTGGATGTGGCTACCCAGACCCGGGAAGTGCTGGCCAGGATCGACACGCTGTTGGCCGAGGCGGGCAGCGATAAGGACCACTTACTCAACGCCACGATTTACCTGAAGGACATCGGTGCCGGTTTTGCACCGATGAATGAAGTCTGGTCCGCATGGCTCTCGCCAGGCATGGCGCCCACCCGCACTACCTTGCAAGCAGAGCTGGCGCGGCCGAGTGTGCTGGTGGAAATCAGCGTGATTGCAGTACGTAAATAACCTCAAAGTCCAACGGAGAATAACAATGAAAAAGATCCTGTTGACCGGCTGCACCCTGGGCCTTTTGTGGGGCGCGCAGGCGCATGCAACCGAAGCGCCGCTGGAGGGCACTTTGAGCAAGATCGCCAGCGCCAAGTCCATCACCCTGGGCTACCGTGATGCGTCGGTGCCGTTTTCCTACGTGGGGGATAGCAGTGGTAAGCCGATGGGCTACTCGGTGGACCTGGCAAACAAGATTGTCGAGCGTATCCAGCAGAAAACCGCAGTGGACGACCTCAAGGTGAAGTACAACCTGGTGACGTCCCAAACCCGCATCCCACTGGTGCAGAACGGCACTGTCGATTTGGAGTGCGGCTCCACCGGCGTGACGGCTGAACGGCAGAAGCAGGTGGCGTTCTCCTACGGGTTTATCTACGTGAAGGGCCAGTTGCTGACGGGCAAGGACAGCGGGATCAAAGGCTTTGCCGACCTTGCGGGCAAGAATGTGGTGACCACTGCCGGCACCACCAATGAGCGCTTCCTCAAAAGTTATAACGCTGAACACAAAGCCAATATGTTCGTGATCAGTGCCAAGGACCATGGCGAAGCGTTCAAGATGCTCGAGACTGGCCGGGCGGTAGCGTTCTATATGGACGACGCGTTGCTCTACGGCGAGCGCGCCAAGGCCAGGGACCCGCATCATTGGGTGGTGGTGGGCGAGGAGCAATCGCGGGAGATCTACAGCTGCATGGTGCGCAAGGATGACCCGCAGTTTCTGGCGGTGGTCAACGAAACCCTGGGCGATCTGTACCGCTCGGGAGAGATCAACGGGATTTACCAGCGCTGGTTCGAGCAGCCGATTCCGCCCAAGGGCTTGAACCTGGAGTTCCCGATGACCAGCGAGTTGAAGGCGATCATCGCCAAACCGGTGAGTGACCCGGTGGAGTGAGCCCGGGGTAACCCGATAAAACTGTGGGAGCAGGCAAGCCAGCTCCCACATTTGATTGGGTTTAGAAGTCGCCCCAGAGTTGTTGGGCGACGGAGAGTGCGACGACGGGCGCGGTCTCGGTACGCAGCACCCGTGGGCCGAGGCGAGCGGCGTGGTAGCCGGCACCCTGGGCGGTCTCGACTTCATTATCGGTGAGCCCCCCTTCGGGGCCGATCAGGAACGCCAGGCTGGATGGCTTGGCGTGGCTGATCATCGGCTCTGCCACCGGGTGCAGCACCAGCTTCAAATCCGCCTCGGTTTGCTTGAGCCAGTCTGCCAGCAAGAGCGGTGGGTGAATCACCGGCACCGTTGAGCGCCCACATTGCTCGCACGCGCTGATTGCCACCTGGCGCCAGTGCAGCAAACGCTTGTCGGCGCGTTCGTCCTTGAGGCGTACCTCGCAGCGGTCGCTGAAGATCGGCGTGATCGCGTTGACGCCCAGTTCAGTGGCCTTCTGGATCGCCCAATCCATGCGCTCGCCCCGGGACAGGCCCTGGCCGAGGTGAATGTGCAGGGGAGATTCGGCCTGGCCGGCAAAGCTATCGGTGAGTTGCACGGTGACGCGTTTTTTACCGACTTCCAGCAAGGTGCCACGAAACTCCTGGCCAGAGCCGTCGAACAATTGCACGGCATCGCCTTCAGTCATGCGCAGTACACGGCTGATGTAATGCGCCTGGGCTTCGGGCAGTTCGTGATCACCGAGGCTCAACGGGGTGTCGGTGAAAAAGCGGGACAGTCTCATGTCTGTTCTCTGAAGAGGTTGTTTATGTAGGAGCGAGGGGGGACGCCTAGTTCTTGCTCGCGAAAAACGTACATCCGACGCAGCGGTGCGCCTGGAATACCTTCGCGAGCAAGCTCGCTCCTACAAGGATTTCGGCAATCAACCCGGATCACGGAAGCCCGGGTGAAAATCTTTCGGCACCGCCACACTGACCTTGCTGTTGGTGGCGATATCGATCCCCTCGCTGGCCACCTCGGCCAGAAAGTCGATCTGCTCCGGGGTAATCACATACGGCGGCAGGAAATACACCACGCTGCCCAATGGCCGCAACAGCGCCCCACGCTCCAGGGCGTGCTCGAAGACCTTCAGGCCACGGCGCTCCTGCCACGGGTAGGCGGCCTTGGTGGCTTTGTCCTGCACCATCTCGATGGCCAGCACCATGCCGGTCTGGCGCACTTCGGACACGTGAGGATGGTCCACCAAGTGCGCGGTGGCGGTGGCCATGCGCTGGGCCAGGGCCTTGTTGTTCTCGATGACGTTGTCTTCTTCAAAGATATCCAGCGTTGCCAACGCCGCCGCACAGGCCAGCGGGTTGCCGGTGTAGCTGTGAGAGTGCAGGAACGCACGCAGTGTGGGGTAGTCATCGTAGAACGCGCTGTAGACATCTTCCGTGGTAACCACCGCGGCCAGCGGCAGGTAACCGCCGGTGAGGGCCTTGGACAAGCACAGGAAGTCCGGGCGGATGCCGGCTTGTTCACAGGCAAACATACTGCCGGTGCGGCCAAAGCCCACAGCGATCTCGTCGTGGATCAAGTGCACGCCATAGCGGTCGCAGGCTTCGCGCAGCAGCTTGAGGTACACCGGGTGGTACATGCGCATGCCACCGGCGCCCTGGATCAGCGGTTCGACAATGACGGCGGCAACGGTGTCGTGATGCTCGGCCAGGGTCTGTTCCATGGCCAGGAACATAGTGCGCGAGTGTTCTTCCCAGCTCATGCCTTCAGGGCGCAGGTAGCAGTCCGGGCTCGGCACCTTGATCGTGTCGAGCAGCAGCGCCTTGTAGGTCTCGGTAAACAGCGGCACGTCGCCCACCGACATCGCGGCGATGGTTTCGCCGTGGTAGCTGTTGGTGAGGGTGACGAAGCGCTTTTTGTTCGGCTGGCCGCGGTTGAGCCAGTAGTGGAAGCTCATCTTCAGCGCCACTTCGATGCAGGACGAACCGTTATCGGCGTAGAAGCAGCGTGTCAGCCCTTCAGGCGTCATCGCGACCAGGCGTTCGGACAACTCGATCACCGGTTGATGGCTGAAACCAGCGAGGATCACGTGTTCCAGCTGATCGACCTGGTCCTTGATGCGCTGGTTGATACGCGGGTTGGCATGGCCGAATACGTTGACCCACCAGGAACTGACGGCATCGAGGTAGCGCTTGCCTTCGAAGTCTTCCAGCCATACGCCTTCACCGCGCTTGATGGGCACCAGCGGCAATTGCTGGTGGTCTTTCATCTGGGTGCAGGGATGCCACAGCACCGCGAGGTCGCGTTGCATCCACTGGTTGTTCAAGCCCATCGGTGATCTCCTCGAAGCGGTCCTGCGGCGGGCGCAGGCGAAACAATCGCGCAAGCCTATGCAATGGTGGCTTGGGTCACAAGCCATTGTGGGGAAATTCGCAGTAAATGCAGGACGGTCTGTCACGTTTCCCAGGGATAGTCTTAATCCCTTGTTAATTTATGATGCCTAGCCTCTTTATCGTATTTCTCGATATTTCAAAGCAAAATTTTCCGCTTTAATTCGATAGGTAAAGCGCTAGTCTTTGGCACAGTTCTTACGGGATTAAGTACATGCAGCTACGTAATTCGCCGGCCCGCTATGGTTGGGTCAGCATGGTTCTGCACTGGGGCGTAGCCCTGGTGGTGTTCGGTTTGTTTGCCTTGGGCCTGTGGATGGTCGGTCTTGATTACTACAGCGCCTGGCGCAAAGATGCGCCCGACTTGCACAAGAGCATTGGCATCACGCTGTTCGCCATCATGCTGTTGCGGATCGTCTGGCGCCTGGTCAGCCCGCCGCCGCCACCGCTGGCCAGCTATAGCCGCATGACGCGGATCGGTGCCGCATTTGGGCACGCGTTCCTTTATGTTGGGTTGTTTGCCGTGATGATTGCCGGTTACCTGATTTCCACCGCAGACGGTGTCGGTATCCCGGTGTTTGGCCTGTTTGAAATTCCTGCCGTGGTTTCCGGTCTACCGGACCAGGCAGATACCGCGGGTTGGGTGCACCTGTACCTGGCCTGGGTGTTGGTGGTCTTCGCCGGCTTGCACGGCGTGGCGGCACTGAAACACCATTTTATCGATCGTGATGCGACCCTGACGCGAATGCTGGGACGCAAAGCCTGATGTTCAACCTCGACTCACAAGGAATAGAAAGCATGTTGAAAAAAACACTCGCTGCACTGGCAATCGGTTCTGCTCTGCTGTCCGCAGGTTCGGCGATGGCCGCTGACTACGTGATCGACAAGGAAGGCCAGCACGCCTTCGTCGATTTCAAGGTCAGCCACCTGGGCTACAGCTACATCACCGGTACCTTCAAGGACCTGGACGGCAAGTTCAGCTTTGACGCGGCCAAGCCGGAAGACGCCAAGATTGAAATGAATGTCCGCACCGCCAGCGTGTTCTCCAACCACGCCGAGCGCGACAAGCACGTCAACGGCCCAGACTTCCTCGAGTCGGGCAAATTTCCTGACGCCAAGTTCGTCTCCACCAGCGTCAAGCCAACCGGCAAGAACGCCGCTGGCAAGCAGACTGCTGATGTAACGGGCGACCTGACCTTCCACGGCGTAACCAAGCCTATCGTGGTCAAGGCTACGTTCCTGGGTGAAGGCAAGGATCCATGGGGCGGCTACCGTGCCGGCTTTGAAGGCACCACTTCGATCAGCCGTAAAGAGTTCGTCCCCAAGGGCATGGACGTAGGTCCACAGTCCGACGTGGTTGAGCTGTACATTACCTTCGAAGGTGTGAAAGCGAAGTAATGCTTCGTATGTAGGAGCGAGCTTGCTCGCGAAGGCCGCAAGGGCACCGCGTTAAACCGGGATGCCCGCGTTATCGTTGACGACCTTCGCGAGCTAGCTCGCTCCTACAGGCAAAAAAAACCCGTATCTCGCGATACGGGTTTTTTTTATGCCTCGCGGTTGCGGGTCAGCAGCGCTGGTTTTTCACCACGAGGACGGCCTGGCAGTTGATCCAACTGCTCAGGTGTCGGGAAGCGATCAGCTTTCGACTCCTTGTGGATAATCTTCGGCGCCGGGCCACCACGCGGGTTTTGCACGGCTGGCTCGGACAGGCGAGGCTGATCGTCACGGGCCGGACGGCGGTTGTTGCTGCGCGAGTCTTCGCGACGGGCCTGGCCGTCACGCGGTGCGCCATTACGCGGGCCGCTGCGCTTGGCGGGCGGGGTACCTGTGGTACCGCCGCTGCTGTTGCGCGGGGCGTTCTGGCGACCGCCTTGTGGCTGGCCGCTACGTGGCGCACCTGCGCCCTGGGCCGGAGCCCCTGGACGACGGCCACGGCCCTGGGCCGGTTTGGCCTGGGGCACGTAATCGACGCGGTTACCGAAGTTATCGATATCGTCGTCGAGGAACTCGTCCGGCGCGCGGTCGGCAGCGGCACGTGGTGGCTGGCTCGGCTGGCGCTGTTCGCGGGCCGGGGTGCCTTCACGTGGCTTCTGCTCACGGGCCGGGCGTTCGCCACGGCTGCTGGTCGCGGATTTTTCCTTGCCCTTGTCCTTGCCTTTGTCGCGACGGCCACCGCCACCGCCACCGCCGTTCGGGCCATCGCCCTTCGGACCGCGTGGGTTGCGGGGGTTACGCACGTCCGGACGCTCGCGCGCTTCTGGCTTCTCGGCCTCCACGGCGCTGGCATCGAAGCCCATCAGGTCGCCGTCGGCGATTTTCTGCTTGGTCATGCGCTCGATGCTTTTCAGCAGTTTTTCTTCATCCGGCGCGACCAGCGAAATGGCCTCGCCCGAACGACCGGCACGGCCCGTACGGCCGATACGGTGCACATAGTCTTCATCGACGTTTGGCAGTTCGAAGTTGACCACGTGTGGCAGTTGGTCGATATCCAGGCCGCGCGCGGCGATATCGGTGGCGACCAGGATGCGCACGGTACCGGCCTTGAAGTCGGCCAGGGCTTTAGTGCGTGCGTTCTGGCTCTTGTTGCCATGGATGGCAACAGCGGTGAGACCGTGCTTGTCCAGGTACTCGGCCAGGCGGTTGGCGCCGTGCTTGGTGCGAGTGAACACCAGCACCTGTTCCCAGGCACCGTGAGTGATCAGGTGCGCCAGCAGCGAGCGCTTGTGGCTGGCGGCCAGGCGAAACACGCGTTGCTCGATACGCTCGACCGTGGTGTTCGGTGGCGTGACTTCGATGCGCTCCGGGTTGTGCAGCAGCTTGCCGGCCAGGGCAGTGATGTCCTGGGAGAACGTTGCCGAGAACAGCAGGTTCTGCCGTTTGGCCGGCAGGCGGGCGAGGACCTTTTTCACGTCATGGACAAAGCCCATGTCGAGCATGCGGTCGGCTTCGTCCAGCACGAGGATTTCCACGTGGGACAAATCGACGCTGCCTTGGCCGCACAGGTCGAGCAAGCGACCCGGGCAAGCTACCAGCACGTCGACGCCACGGGACATGGCCTGAACCTGTGGGTTCATGCCGACACCGCCGAAGATGCAGGCGCTGACGAACTTCAAGTCGCGGGCATACAGCTTGAAGCTGTCGTGCACCTGGGCGGCGAGTTCGCGGGTTGGGGTCAGGACCAGTACACGCGGTTGGCGCGGGCCGTGACGTTGGGATTTGTCCGGGTGACCGTTGGGAAACAACCGCTCCAGGATCGGGAGGGCGAAACCGCCGGTTTTACCAGTACCTGTCTGAGCCGCAACCATCAGGTCGCGACCTTGCAACACGGCGGGAATGGCCCGCTGTTGCACCGGAGTAGGCTCGGTATAGCCCGCTGCCTCGATGGCGCGGACTAAAGCCTCGGAGAGACCGAGGGAAGCAAAGGACATGAGTAATCCTGTTTTAGTTAGGGCTTGGCCCAAAGGGATAATCTTGCCGGGCGTGAATGGCGCTTAGGGGAGCGCAACCCCGTCCGGTCCTGCTGTGTCTGGCGGGCACTCCACCGGCTCGCGCGGGCTGCAAAGCTGCGCAGTAGCTGGGTTGGGTGCCGTTTTCAAGACCCGAGCGGCCGGGCGTAAGCCTGGCGGAAAGGCCGCAGTATAACAGAGCAATCACCGCGCGCTGCTTTCCTGCTGCTCAACGGCGTGTTCGGGGGCCGGTATTGGCACCGGTTGCTCGTGCATCCGGCCATATTTGGCGCTCAATGTGGCATAGGCGGGCTCTTGTTTGAAGCGCTTGAGCTCGGCGGCAAAGCGTTGCACCAGCAGATCCATGCCTGCGCCACGGCGTACCGCAAGGAATTGCTGCTGGCGGCTGACCACCACCGACGCCTGGCTGACTTTACCTTCCAGGCCCAGCGCCTTGATCACGTGGTGCCCCACGCGCCGGTCAGTCACTACCAGATCGACACGCCCCAACATGAGTTTGCCAAAATTGGCTTCATGGCTGGGGGCGGGTTCACGCTGGAAGGTGTTGGCCCCACTGAACACGTCGCCATAAAGGTAGCCCGGGGAAACGCCGACCGTCAGGCCACGCAGGTCGTCGAGCGTGGCGGCGGGGTGAGGGCGTTCGTTGGCATAGAACAAAACGAATTCGACTTCCGACAACGGCTCGCTGGGATAGAGCAGCGACGCGTCGCGCTCCTGGCTGTGAAAGATATCCAGCGCGCCGTCGGCGTGGCCCTGGTCGAGCATCGCCAGGCAGCGCTTCCAGGGCAGGAACTGCCATTGCACCTCCACCCCCAGGCGCTGGAACACGATCACTGTGGTTTCATAATCCAGGCCCGCCATGGTGCCGTTGTCTTCGTAGACATAGGGCGCCCAGGGTTCGGTGACAATGCGCAGTTTCTCGCCATGAGCGGCCAGGCTCAGGCAAGAAAACAACACAGCGGTCAACAGCTTGAAGAGGACGGGCATACCCTGAGGTTACGACGCTCCCTGAAGAAAGAGAAGCTCTGGCACGCGCATTGGCGGGCGGTCTTACTTTGCGGGAGCATTCAGCAGGTGTTCGTGGATCGCGGCGCGGCGCTCACCCAGAATCAGGCGCACCACGGGGTTGGCAAACCAGTGTTCCAACTGGTGGGCATCAACCGGGCGCTTCTGGCGTTCTTCCTGGTTTTGTCGGGCCTTGTCCCACCAAACCGGACCGCAGGCCTGGTCGAACTCGTTTTCGTGTTCGTAGCAGCCGTAGAGGATCTCGCGGATGAACTGTTGCTGGTGCTTGGGCAGCAGCAGGGTGATCAGCTTGTACATCAAGCGCTGAAAACGCGGCGGGCGCGGCAGGTGCGAGGAGACCTGACGCGTATCGGCCAGGGCCTGCGCACTGGTGGGGGCGCTGGCGTGCTTGGCGATCCACGCCTTGACCTTGGCCCGGAACAGCTGTTTGCGGCTCCAGTAATGGTGGATCAGGTCCGGGCACTCGCGCACCTTGACGGTACGGTAGGCGGCGATCGACAGGCAGAACTCTTCCAGGGTGTAGGCGCCCTGGGCGTGGGGGAACAGTTCATCCATCAACTCGATGGAGCGGTCGAGGATGTGCGCATCCTGTTGGGTCAGGCCCATGACGCCGGAGTTGAGGGTCATCATGTCATCGTCGGCTACGCCCATGTCCAGCAGACGCTGGCGCAGGGCGGTGTAGAGGATGCTTTCGTGGTTGTCGCCGTATTTGGTGTAGAAGGCGTTGCACAGCAGGGTGCCGGGCTGTACGCGTTCGAACAGGGCCATGGGCGAATGATGGAAGAAGGTGTCAGTGTCGATGAGCAGTGCCACCGGGGATTCTTGCAGCACCTGGCGCAGCACCACGTGTTTGGTGCGAAAGTGATAGCCGTGGGGCTCGCTCCAGCGTTTGCGGGTGGCCTCGTCCAACGGTCGGACGCGCACCGGCAGCAAGCGATAAGGCTCGGGGTTGTCGCTGAATACCTGAATGTCGATGTTCGCGTCCGGCGTGTCCTGCAGGAACGCCAGTGCGCTGGCGATGCTGAATACCGCTTCCTGATGGTAGGTGTCGGCGCCGAAGACCAGGTAGACCAGTTGCGGGCGGGACGTCGGGGGCACTGTATTCATGGACTGCGGGGTTCCGTGGGTAACGTAAAACGACAAAGGCCCTCGTCAGGACGAGGGCCTTGGCACAACTGGGCAAGCGTTAACGTGGCAGCTTGAGGTTGTTCCAGATGGCAAGGCTGGGTTCAGCCTGGTTCAGGGTATAGAAATGCAACCCTGGTGCACCACCTTGCAACAATTGCTCACACATCTCGGTGATGACCTGCTCGCCGAACGCCTGGATGCTTTTGACGTCATCGCCATAGGCTTCCAGTTGCTTGCGCACCCAGCGGGGGATCTCGGCGCCGCAGGCGTCGGAGAAGCGCGCCAACTTGCTGTAATTGGTGATCGGCATGATGCCCGGCACGATCGGGATATTCACGCCCATCGCCCGTACACGCTCGACGAAGTAGAAGTAGCTGTCGGAGTTGAAGAAATACTGGGTGATTGCGCTGTCGGCGCCGGCATTGGCCTTGCGCACGAAGTTCTGCAAATCGTCTTCGAAATTGCGCGCCTGGGGGTGCATCTCCGGGTAAGCGGCGACTTCGACATGGAAGTGATCGCCACTTTCTTCGCGGATGAAGCTCACCAGGTCGTTGGCGTAGCGCAGCTCACCGCTGGCCATGCCCATACCCGATGGCAGGTCGCCACGCAGGGCAACGATGCGCTTGATGCCGGCGGCTTTGTATTGGGTCAGCAGGCTACGCAGGTCGGCCTTGCTGTCGCCCACGCAGGACAAATGCGGAGCGGCGGGAACTTTGACTTCACTTTCCAGCTGCAACACGGTGTTGATCGTGCGATCACGGGTCGAGCCGCCAGCGCCGTAGGTGCAGGAGAAGAAGTCAGGGCTGAAGCTGGCCAACTGCTTGGCAGTCGCCATCAGTTTTTCATGCCCAGCATCGGTCTTGGTCGGGAAGAACTCGAAGCTGTAGCGACGGTCTTGGGACATGGTAATAACCCTATGAAACTCAGATACCGGAAGTCATGCACCGATTTAATGTGGGAGCGGGCTTGCTCGCGAATGCGGTGTGTCAGTCGCCGAATGTATGGGCTGATACACCGCATTCGCGAGCAAGCCCGCTCCCACACAAGCCCGCCCCCATAAAGAGAGCGGGCAGCAGGCAAATCAGTAGCGGTAAGCGTGCGGCTTGAACGGACCTTCAACCGTCACGCCGATGTAGTCGGCCTGGGTCTTGGTCAGTTGAGTCACCACGCCGCCGAAGCCGCGGACCATTTCCAGGGCCACTTCTTCGTCGAGTTTCTTGGGCAGTACTTCCACGGTCAGGCGCTCGGCTTTCTGGGCGGGCGACAGGTCGGCGTACTTCTGTTCGAACAGGAAGATCTGCGCCAGCACCTGGTTGGCGAACGAGCCATCCATGATGCGGCTTGGGTGACCAGTGGCGTTGCCCAGGTTCACCAGGCGGCCTTCGGCCAGCAGGATCAGGTAGTCATCGTTCTGTGGGTCGAAATCACCAGCGCCGGTACGGTGAACCTTGTGTACCTGCGGCTTCACTTCTTCCCATGCCCAGTTCTTGCGCATGAAAGCTGTGTCGATTTCATTGTCGAAGTGACCGATGTTGCAGACAACGGCGCGCTTCTTCAGGGCCTTGAGCATGTTCGCATCGCACACATTCACGTTACCGGTGGTGGTGACGATCAGGTCGATCTTGCCCAGCAGGGCTTTGTCGATGCTGGCTTCGGTGCCGTCGTTCTGGCCGTTGATGAACGGCGAAACCACTTCGAAACCGTCCATGCAGGCTTGCATGGCGCAGATCGGGTCAACTTCGGAGACCTTGACGATCATGCCTTCCTGACGCAGGGACTGGGACGAACCCTTGCCCACGTCACCGTAGCCGATCACCAGGGCTTGCTTGCCCGACAGCAGGTGGTCGGTGCCGCGCTTGATCGCATCGTTCAGGCTGTGACGGCAGCCGTACTTGTTGTCGTTCTTGCTCTTGGTCACCGAGTCGTTGACGTTGATGGCCGGGATTTTCAGCTCTCCCTTGGCCAGCATGTCCAGCAGGCGGTGTACGCCGGTGGTGGTCTCTTCGGTCACGCCGTGGACGCGATCGAGGATCTGCGGGTACTTCTTGTGCAGCAGCTCGGTGAGGTCGCCGCCGTCGTCCAGGATCATGTTGGCATCCCAAGGCGCGCCATCTTTGAGGATGGTTTGCTCCAGGCACCACTCGTACTCTTCTTCGGTCTCGCCTTTCCAGGCAAATACCGGGATACCGGCGGCTGCGATAGCGGCAGCGGCCTGGTCTTGAGTCGAGAAGATGTTGCACGACGACCAACGCACTTCGGCACCCAGGGCAACCAGGGTTTCGATCAGCACGGCAGTCTGGATGGTCATGTGGATGCAGCCGAGAATCTTCGCGCCCTTGAGCGGTTGCTCTGCGGCGTACTTGCGACGCAGGCCCATCAGGGCAGGCATTTCGGATTCGGCGATAAAGGTTTCGCGACGGCCCCAGGCAGCGAGGGACATATCGGCGACTTTGTAGTCATTGAAATCTGCAGGCGTCATTACAGCGCTCATAGAGAGCCTCCATTCGTAGTGTGCGAATGGGCGCCGTTGTGCGTTTTGTATCAGGCCAGGACAACCAGGCCGGACAACGCCCCATCCGAGCCTGACAGGTTGAACCTGCTGCAGCGCCCCTCGGACAGGTGGCGGGAGAACGGTATCAATCGAAGATGACCGTTTTGAAGCGGAGGCGATTATAGCCGTGTAAGCGGCACTTCCCAAGCCTTTCTGTCGGCGGCATGAAGATCGCTCATGGGGTTGATAGCTAATGGCTCATAGAGCTTGGGCCTGGGCTCTGCCATGATGTTGCCCATCATTTCGCAAGACGCTTTGGAGTGACCATGAACTTCCACACCCGCAAATGGGTAAAACCCGAAGACCTCAACCCCAACGGCACCCTGTTCGGCGGCAGCTTGCTGCGCTGGATCGACGAGGAAGCGGCCATCTACGCCATTGTCCAGCTCGGCAACCAGCGCGTGGTCACCAAGTACATCTCGGAAATCAACTTTGTCAGCGCCTCGCGCCAGGGCGATATCATCGAGCTGGGTATCACTGCCACCGAGTTCGGCCGTACCTCCATCACCCTGACCTGTGAAGTGCGCAACAAGATCACGCGCAAAAGCATCCTGACCGTAGAAAAAATGGTCTTCGTCAACCTGGGCGAAGACGGTTTGCCGGCGCCCCACGGCCGTACCGAAATCAAGTACGTGAAGGACCAGTTCAAGGACGACAGTCTTCCCGAGTAACAACCCGGTGGCCTGATTTGCTTTACCAAATCATTCCGCGTGGATCTATCTGAGGCTCTCTCATCACTCAGGCCTACATCCTGTAGAGAGAGCCTCGTGTATGAAAGTCTCCGGTTCTGTTGTAGAGAATCACCCCCCATCGCCGCAAATCAGCGACCAGGGCGCCAAGATGCCCTTGGTCAAAGGTGTGGGCGAGCGCAACCTGAGTATTTATCGTCACAGCGATGGGCGTGTGGAGGTGGTGCTGTCACCGCCACCGCCCGCTCACTTGGTGCTCAGTGGCGGTGGCGCCAAGGGCATCGCCTTTCCAGGCATGGTGCAGGCGCTTGAAGACGCCGACAAACTCAAAGGTGTGAAAGTGGTTTCCGGTTCTTCTGCCGGTGCGATTTCCGCAGCACTGCTCGCCAGCGGCATGGATGCCAAGGCCTTTACGCAACTGTCGAATAACCTTGACCTGCCCAGCTTGCTCAACAGCAAAGACCCGGTCACGTCTTGGTTGCAGGACGCCAGTTCCGAGCTCGGCAAGCTCGTCAGAAGCCTGCCCGGGCCGGTTGGAAATATCTCTCAACTGCTGCTGACGTTGCTGCCGCGCCTGCAAACCGAGGGGCAGCCGCTGGAAGACTTGATCCGCAACGAATCGCGTCAATCGATTCTCGCCCATATCGCCGGCATGCCCCCAGCCAACCGCCCGCCGGAAGTTACGGCAATTGCCGAACGGCTCAGCGCTGGCGGGGGGGCGACTTTTCGCGACTTGGAAGTGTTGAACCGGCATATTCCGGCGATCAAGCAACTGAACATCACCGGCACGGGCATGTTCGATGGCCGCCCGCAGTTAGTGGTGTTCAATGCCAACCTGACACCGGATATGGATATCGCCCGCGCCGCGCTTATTTCGGGTGCCCTGCCTGGGTTGTTCAAGAGCCCCACCGAGCAGGGGCACGGGTTCCAGGCAGCGTCGCAGGTCACGGCGTTTCAGGACGGCGGGTTGCTGCTCAATACCCCTGCCCCAGGTGTCATCGAGCGCTCGTTCCCGGAAAGCCCCCTGGGCAAGGACGAAGCGCTGATCGTCAAGTTCGAGTCTGACAAGGCATCAGCACCGCCCAGGAGTGGTGGTTTTTTCAGCTTTCTGGCCGACACGTTCACCGGCACGCCACACACCGCCGCTGAAACCTACCAGAATGACCGGCTCCAAGCGTTCTCGGAGCAAACGGTCACGTTGCCGCTGAACTCGGACAAAGGCGACTTTCGCGGCCTGCTCGGTGGTACCGTCAACTTCACCATGACCCCCGAGCAGAAACAGCATTTGCAGGCCCAGGCTCGCCAGGCGGTGTCAGGGCATCTGCAAAAGCGTGAACTGGAGCGTGAGCGTCATGAGTTCCCCTCGCTGAACGATGCCGTGATGGCGATGGATGATCAAATGCTCGCCAGCGTGCAAGTTGACCTGCAAAAGGACCCGGCCGGCGCCGAGGCGTTGCGCTTTCGCAAAGACGCACAGCAGGCGCTAAAGGCGTTGGACACTGCCATTGGCGAAGCTAATCAATCCGACACGTCGCTGGTCATTACGCCAAAAATAGCCTCGGCACTGCGCAACCTGGACGCCCTCGCCCGTAGACCCGAGGATATCGAATGGCTGGGCAAGCGCCTGAACGCGCCAGGGCAGCATCATTTTCAGCAACTGCTGCAGGTGGGCGCCAAACAAAGGGCGGGCAATGGCTCAGGCCTGTCCAAGGTGTTGAGCCGCGGTGTCACTGAAATGCAAAAACGCGATATCGGGGTGAAGGCAGAGAATTTTATCCGCGAAGTCATTTATCCCTCGCTATACCGTCCTGGTCAGCCGTCTGCCAACGTTGAGCTACTGCAACGCGCGGTGCGTGATTTGGGCGAGGCGACGAGGCCGGAAGAGTTCAATCGCGTGCTTGATGGCATCGTCAAACACTACCGGGCGCGCAATAAACCCTGGAGTAAACCCTTCAGCTCTACCACCGTGGAGCAGGCCAAGGCTTGGCGTATTCCGGTTTAGTTGCAGTGCCACTGAACAGCCATCGTCGCGGCGGGTCGTAGCTACAGGCACCCCTCGGACTCTGGTACATCATGGCCACTCAAGCAGACGGCAAGACCCCTAACCTGTCGCAGGAAGAGCAACAGGACGTCGATGACAACCAGCCACCTCGCGCGGCTGTATTACACGAAATTATCCGCACCCAAGGCGATCAGGAGCTAGAGCGCAGTGTGGCAGCGTTGTGGTGGTCGGCGCTGGCCGCCGGCCTGACCATGGGCTTGTCGCTGATGGGCATGGGCCTGCTCAATTCGCGCCTGCCGGACGGTGATGAATTCAAGGTCATCGCCAGCTTTGGCTATTGCGCAGGCTTCCTCGCGGTGATTCTTGCCCGTCAGCAGTTGTTTACCGAAAACACCCTGACCGCCGTGCTGCCGGTGATGAGCAAACCGACCCTGGCCAACGCCGGCCGCTTGTTACGGCTATGGACGGTGGTGCTGGTGGGCAACCTGTGTGGCACCTTGCTGGTGGCCTACGTGATGCTGCACCTGCCGATCTTCGATACCAAGACCGACCTGGCCTTCCTCGAGATCGGTCGCAAGGTCATGGAGAACGACCCCGCGCAGATGTTCGCCAAGGGCATCGTCTCCGGTTGGATGATCGCCACCATGGTCTGGATGATTCCGTCGATGGAGAGCGCCAAGCTGTGGATTATCATCCTGATCACCTACTTCATGGCACTGGGCGACTTCACCCATATCGTCGTCGGTTCAGCGGAAGTGTCCTACCTCGTGTTTGCCGGCGAGTTGCCGTGGAAGGATTTCTGGCTGGTCTTCGCCGGACCGACTCTGGCCGGCAACATCATCGGCGGTAGCTTCATCTTTGCGTTGATAAGCCATGCGCAGGTTCGCAGTGAGGCGTCCGTGCCTGCTGTTGCTCAATCTCACACACAGGCGAAGCCCCGTCAGGATAAGGGCAAAGTGTGACATTACCCTGGCTGACGCGTCAGGCCTTGAAGGGCACGCGGGGAGGTTCGGAGGCCGGCGTGCTGTCGGGTGCCTTGAGCTGACCTTCCCAGCGAGCAATTACCAGCGGGGCCAATGCGTTGCCCAGTACATTCAGTGCTGTGACGGGCATATCCATCAGCCGATAGATGCCCGCGATGATCGCCACACCCTCCACGGGAAGCCCGGCCGCGGTCAACGTCGCGGTCAGGATGATAAACATGAAGCCTGGCACGCCCGCCGCGCCCTTTGATGTCAGCACCATGATCAAGACCAGCATGCCTTGATCCGCCAGGCTCAAGTCGATGCCATACGCTTGGGCGATGAACAGCGTGCCGAGTGCGGCAAACAGCGATGCACCATCCAGATTGAACGAGTACCCCAGTGGGATCACCATGCTGGTAATGGGCCGTGGCGCGCCATAGCGCTCCATCTTCTCGATCAGTTGAGGCATGACCGTCGCCGAGGCGGCACTGCTGAAGGCCAGCAGCAGTTCACTGCGTATTTCCCGCACCAGGTGAAAAAAGCCGACGCCGGCCAAGCGTGCCACTGCACCCAATACACACAGGGCAAATAAGAGCACCGCGACATAGGTCGTGCCGATCAGTTTGGCCAGCGGCAACAACGCACTGAGGCCAAAGCTGGCGACGGTGACCGCGATCAGGCCGAAAATACCTATCGGCGAGTAATGCATGACCAGATGGGTGACTTTGAACATGGTGTCGGAGACGCTTTGCATCACGCTGACCAAGGGCGCTTTGCGCTCCTCGGGCAACAACGATAAGGCACAACCGAACAGGATCGCGAAGAACAGCACCGACAGCAGTTTGCCCTGTGACATGGCCAGGACGATGTTATCCGGCACGATCGCCAGCAGTACCTGGCCCAGGTTCTGTGGGGTGCCACTGGAGGCCAGTCCCGTCGCCGGTGCCTGCAGCGTGCTGCCGAATTCGGCGCCCGAGCCGGGCTGCACCACATTGCCAACCAACAGCCCGAAGACGATGGCAATGCTGGTGATGGTGAAGAAGTACACGAAGGTCTTCAGGCCGACGCGACCCAGGGCAGACGGGTTGCCCATGCCGGCGATGCCGACGGTCATGCAGGCAAATACCAGGGGAACGACGATCATCTTCATCAGCTTGATAAACAGGTCGCCAGCCGGTTGCAGCAGATTGTCGATGAACCAGGTTTTTTGCTCGGGGAATTGATTGAGCAGGAGGCCGACGATTATCCCGGCAGCCAGGCCGATCATGATGCGAGTGATAAGACTGGTGGGTTTTCTAGTGGTCATGGGGGTGTCCCTTATTGTTGTGATTGTCAGGGATTTACTGGGCGAACAACCCTTCGAAGTGCTTGAACCCTTTCACTTCGATGGGGTTACCGCTGGGGTCGAGAAAAAACATCGTGCGCTGCTCGCCAGGTTCGCCGCCAAAGCGCGTCACGGGTGGAATCTCGAAGCGCGTGCCCAGGCGGGTGAGGCGCTCGGCAAGCGTCAGCCACTCATCAAGTGGTAACACCACGCCCAGGTGTGGCATCAGTACCTGGTGCTCACCGACCAGGCCGGTGCGTGTGGTTGGGAAGGGCGTACCCAGGTGCAGTGAAAGTTGGTTGCCGAAAAAGTCGAAGTCGATCCAGGTCTCGCTGCACCGGCCCTGCGTGCAGCCCAAAACATCTCGATAAAAAATGCGCGCCTTGTTTAAGTCATAAACATGATATGCAGCGTGAAAGGGTCTGTTCATGGCTGGTTCTCCAGATGGGGAACTGTCAGGTTAAACAGGCGATGCCGCCAGGGTAAAACGGGTTTGCCTTGGTCTGAGCGAAAGGAAAACTTATGGATGTTCGATTCCTGAGGAGCCTGGTCGCTGTCATTGAAACCGGGTCGATAGCCGCCGCTGCGCGCCGTGAAAATCGTAGTGCCGCGGCGATCAGCCAGCGGGTCAAGGCGCTTGAGCGCACGCTGGGTTGTACGCTGCTCATGCGCACGGCACATGCCGCTTGGCCTTCGGATCAATGCTTGCTGCTCTTGCCCAGAATCCAGGCAGTCATTGAACAGGCGCGCCAGCTGCAGGAGCATCTGAGCCAGGACGAATTATCGGGTGAAATTAAAATAGGGGCCATTTCCACGGCGCTGACCGGCGTCTTGCCGGGGGTGATCGAGCGTCTGACGCTGTCAGCACCCAAGCTGAGGCTGAAGATCACACCCGGCGACTCCAGAAGCCTTTATGAGAAGTTACTCAACCAGGAGTTGGATGCGGCGATACTGGTACGGCCGCCGTTTCAACCGCCCAAGGCCTTGTCGATGGCCTTGCTGCGTGCCGAACCCTTGATTCTGGTTGCGCCCGCCCAGTGGGGGGCGCAGGCGCTGGCTGCCTTGTTGCGTGAACGCCCATTCATACGCTATGACGCACGGTCCTGGGGCGGTCAGATTGCCCAGCGCTTTTTGGATGAACAGTCCTTCGACCCAGGGGTGCTATGTGAGCTGGATGCGCTGGAAACTATCCTGATGCTGGTCGCCCAAGGGATGGGGGTATCGCTGGTGCCGCAGTGGGCGGGCATGCCCTGCAACGGCATCAGTGTGTTACCGGCCGGCAACCCGCAGTGCTATGCGCGCGAGCTGGTAGTCATGTACGGCTCGACACCGCGCCGTCCACTGGCGATGCGGCATCTACTTGAAGTGTTGCGCGGCGCGGTTACTGCGGCCCAGTAACGCGGCTGACAACACGACCGATCGTCAACCCCTGCAACAGGATCGAAGACAGCACCACGATATAGGTGATGCTCAGCAACAAGTCACGCTCAGGGCCCAGGGGCAGGGCCAAGGCCAGTGCCACCGAGACGCCGCCGCGCAGGCCGCCCCAGGTGAGGATGCGGATAGTGCCGCGCGGCACCGTGCGCCAACGGCGCAGCAACAGGATCGCCGGGGCCACGGTCAGCAGGCGCGAGAGCAGGATCGCTACCGCCAGCAGGCTGGCCGCGAACACGTGCAGCCAATTGAATGGCAATAGCAGCAGCTCCATGCCGATCAGTGCAAACAGCAAGGCGTTGAGCATGTCATCGAGCAGTTCCCAGAAACCATCCAGGTAGCGACGCGTCATGTCGTTCATCGCCAGCTTGCGCCCCAGGTTGCCGATGATCAGCCCCGCGACCACCATCGCAATCGGTGCGGACACATGCAGTTCCGAGGCCATGGCCGAGCCGCCGATCACCAGGGCGAGGGTCAGCATGACTTCGATCTGGTGCTGTTCGATGCTCTTGATCATCAGGTACACGAGATAGCCGATCAGCCCGCCAAACAGCACGCCGCCAATGGCTTCGTGGGCAAACAGCATGGCCGTGGCGCCCACGGTGGGCGTTTCACCCAACTGCGCGATGCCCAGCAGCACGGTAAACACCACCACGGCGGTGCCATCATTGAACAGCGACTCGCCGACGATGGTGGTTTTCAGCGGTTTGGAGGCATTGGCGGTCCGCAGCACGCCGAGCACCGCAATGGGGTCGGTGGGGGAAATCAGCGCGCCGAACAGCAAGCAGTAAAGGAAGCTCACGTGCCAGCCAAACAGGGCGAAGATGTAGTACGCCAGACTGCCGATCACCACGGTGGCGATCAACACGCCAAAGGTTGCCAGCAGGCCGATGGGCCAGCGGTAGCTACGCAAGTCGTTCAAGTTGACGTGCAAGGCGCCGGCGAACAGCAGGAACGACAGCATCCAGTTCATCAGCAAATCGCCGAAGTCGATCTGGCCGATCAACTGCTGGATACGTTCTTCCAGGCCCGGGTAGCCGAGCACGCTCAGGCCTTGCAGGATCAGCGAGAACAGCAGTGCAGTGACCATCACGCCGATGGTGGGCGGCAGGCCGATAAAACGGAAGTTCACATAAGTGAGCAGGGTGGTGAGGCAGATGAAGGCGGCGACAAGTTCAAGCATCCGGGGTCCTTGGGGCAGGGAATTAGAGGTGCACGGGGTGCGTCGAGTCAGTGTTTAGTATAAACAGGTGCTGTTACATGACGTATCAATTAAGGAGGTTCTGGTGGTAGCGACAGCTCTGGTGCTGGTAGCGGCGCTGTTGCATGCGACGTGGAACACCTTGATCAAGTTCAGTGGCGAGCGCCTTTTAGTCATCGCCTGCATGGACAGTGTGGCGCTGCTGTTCGTGGTATTTGCGGTGGGGTTCGTGTCCTTGCCGCCGTTGGACATCTGGCCGTGGATCGCGGCCTCGGCGCTGTTTGAATTGCTCTATCGCTGTCTGTTGATCCAGGCCTATCGGGTGGGTGACCTGGGCCTGGTGTATCCGTTGATGCGTGGTTTGTCGCCGCTGGTGGTGCTGGTGCTGACCCTGGTGTTTGCTGGCGAAGTGCTGAGCACCCAGCAGATTCTGGGGATCTTGCTGATCCCGTTCGGCATGGTATGCCTGTTGTGGCAGGGCGGCGGCGGTGACCGGTTGCCCTGGTCGATGCTACCGGTGGTGTTGCTGATCGGCCTGTGCATTGGCTGCTACACCTTTTTGGACGGGCAGGCGTTGCGGCGCTGGTCGCACCCGCTGGATTACCTGGTGTGGTTGACGCTGATCAGCGCCTGGCCGTTTCCGCTGCTGGCGCTGGTGCGTAAACGTGCAGCCTTTAGCCTGTTCTGGCGCACCCAGTGGCGGTTGGGGTTGAGCGTGGGGTTATGCGTGTTGTTGAGCTACGCTTTGGTACTTTGGGCCATGCAGTTGGGCTCGATTGCCGAAGCTGCCGCGCTGCGCGAAGTCAGTGTGATTCTGGTGGTGCTGTTCGGCATGCGTTACTTGAAAGAACCTTTTGGCCGTCCACGGCTCATAGCCTGTGGGTTGGTGTTGATTGGCATGTTGGTGATGAAACTCTAACCGTCGGATAAAACTAAAAGGAATCGGTGATGACAGTCGCTTTATGGTGTGTGTTGATCGCAATCTTTCTGCCGTACATTTGCACCGGTGTGGCCAAGTTCAGTACAGGCAAGTTCGGGCCGCGGGATAACCACGACCCGCGTGCCTTCCTCGATAGCCTGGAAGGCGTCGCCAAACGTGCTCATAGCGCGCAACTCAACAGTTTCGAAGTGACCCCGGCGTTTGCCGCTGCAGTCATCATTTCGCACCTGGCCGGCAACGCCGAACTGGTGACGATCAACGTGCTGGCAGTGCTGTTTATTACCAGCCGCCTGCTGTACATCATTTGCTACCTGGCGGACTGGGCGATCTTGCGTTCGCTGGTGTGGGCCGTGGGTATGGCGTTGATTGCGAGTTTCTTCTTCGTTTCGATGTGAGGGACGCTGTAGGAGCGAGCTTGCTCGCGAAGAACGTCAACGATAACGCGTGCTTCCTGAATAGACGCGGCGTCTGTGAGTTCTTCGCGAGCGAGCTCGCTCCTACAAAAAAGCCCAAGCTCTCTTCCGGTCAGGTTCCGGCAGGCGCATCCGGAACCTGGGGCAACGCCGCGCCTTTGGGCCACAACATCCAGATCTGCCCTTGCTGTTTCATATTCCCCGCCAACTCGCCTGCGGCATTGCCTGTGCCCCAGAACAGATCTGCGCGCACTTCTCCGGTGATTGCGCCGCCGGTATCCTGCGCGGCGACCGGGCGTGCCAGTGGCGTGCCGTCTGGCTTGGTGGTCGACAACCACAACAGGCTGCCCAGCGGAATCACCTTGCGATCCACTGCCACGCTGTAGCCGGCGGTCAATGGCACGTTTAGCGAGCCGCGCGGGCCTTCGTTGCTGTCGGGGCGGGCGCTGAAGAATACGTAGCTGGGGTTGCTCGCCAACAGTTCAGGAATACGCTGCGGGTGGGCCTTGGCCCAGGCGCTGATGGCGCCCATGGTCACGTCTTCTTTTTTCAGTTCGCCTTGTTCCACCAGCCAACGGCCTATAGGGCGGTACGGGTAGCCGTTCTGGTCGCCGTAACCCACACGCAGTTGGCGCCCACCGGCCAGTTGAATACGTCCCGAGCCCTGGATCTGCAGGAATTGCAGGTCCATCGGGTCGGTCAGCCAGGCGATCGGCTTGGCGGTGGAACCTTGGCTGTTGAGGGTGCTGGCATCGTCATACGGCTTGAGCACACGACCTTCCAGGCGCCCGCGCAGGCGCTTGCCCTTGAGTTCCGGGTAGATGCTGTCGAGGTTGACGATGATCAGGTCGTCCGGCACGCCGTATACCGGCACGTGGGCGGTGGCGGTCTTGGTCAGGCTGCCGGGGTAGACCGGCTCGTAATAGCCCGTGATCAAGCCGTTTGGCGTGTTGTCCGCCGAACGCAGGCCGAAGACATCCAGGTGTTCCTTGAGAAAGCCACGAACCGCCACGGCATCGCCCGGTACGCTGGCCGCTGCCGCGCAGGTCGGGCCCCAGATCGGGTCGGCCTTGAGGCGCTGGCAGGCGCTGCGCCAGGATTCGAAGCCGGCGAGCAAGTCGCTGTCGGAAACGCTCGGCAAGGCTTCCCACGGTGCGCTCACATAGGTGGCAACGGCGTGAGGTTTGGTGGGTTCCTGGGCAACCTCTTTGCCGGCGTCTTTACCGGCATCGCAGCCGGCCAGTAGCGCGAACATTGGCAGAGCCCACGCCAGGCGCCGGCCCCAGGGTTTGAAGGTGAGATTCATGCAAGCAATTCCTGAAACGATTGCCCGTGCTTCACTGCATTCGGGCAACCCTTATTATTAATAGGGCTATTGGTCTTTGCGGGCGGTGCGAGGATACTGGCCGCCGTTTCCCGTGACCTTGAAGCCATGATGATGTTAAAAAAATTGACCGTTGTATTGCTGGCCTGCCTGGCAGTGTCTGCCTGTGGCGGTGTTGATCCCAATTCCCCCCTGGGCCAGCGCAAGGCGATCTTCAAGCAGATGCTCAAGACCGGTGAAGACCTGGGCGGGATGCTGCGCGGGCGTATCCCATTTGACGGCGCCAAGTTCGCAGAGGGTGCGGTCAAACTGGATGCGTTGTCCCATGAACCGTGGAAGCATTTCCCGAGCGTGCGCGAAGAAGACCACACCAGTGCCAAAGATGATGTGTGGCAAAAACAGGCGCAGTTCCAGCAACTGGCCCGTGACCTTGAGGCGGCCACCGGTGAATTGGTGATCGCCAGCCAAGTGCTGCCTTATAAAGCCAGCAACCTTCAACCTGCGGTGCAAAAAGTTGAAGATGCCTGCAGCGCCTGCCATAAACAGTTCCGCGATCATTGACCGGTTTTACTGGTCGAGTTCTTCCACCGCGTCCTGCAGCTCTTTGCGCGAGTCGGCCAGCTTCTCCTTACGCTTGTTGATTTTGTCCGGGTCGCCTTTTTTCATGGCCTTGTCGAGGTCGGCCTGACGGCGGCTGACTTCATGCTTGGCGTCTAGCACTTTGTTTTCACGTTCTTTCTTCAAGCCGGCATCGGTGCAGTGGGTGGTGACTTCGTCCAGGGCTTTTTCCAGGCCGGCCTGCTGGGCGCTGTTACCGTGGGCCTTGGCCTGTTCGATCTGGCTGCTGATGGCCTGGCGCTTGGCGGCGCAGCCGGTGAGGGGTTGTACGTCTTCGGCGGCCAACAGCGGCGTGGCCATGAAGCTTGCGACGGTCAGCAAGGCAAAGGGGGCGAGAAATTTCATATAAAGCTCCAAGTTCGCAATCAGGTGGCCGGGGGGGGGTTAAAACCCGTCTATCCCGGCTACGCGTAATGTTTCAGCCAAGGCTTGTACGTGCGGGTCGCGAAAAAAAGCGCTGAGTTGCGCCGCGCGTCCCGGGCCGATGCCGTCTGAGGCCAGCCAGGCTTGGGTGTCTTTGGTGACCAGCGTCTGCCAGTTACCTTCCAGGTTGTTGCGCGCCGCTGGCGGTATGCCCAAGGCGCAGAGCCATTGTAAAAAAGGGCGTTGCCGGGCGCTTTGAATACTGTCGAGCACCCGCGCACGGGTCCGCTCGCCTAAGCCCTCAATGGTAGCAAGCTCGGCCGCATCCAGGGTCAACCAATCGAGAAAGCCTGTGATTAGACCGGCCTGGATCAATACGTTCCAGGTCTCACGGCCCATATGGGGTAAGGCCAGGCCATGTTTGCCGCTCAGCCAAGTGAGGCGGGCGAGCAACTGATCTTCGCAGCCGGGGTCCAGTTGCCAGCAGCTCAAAGCGTGGAAGTCTTGAGGGTCGGGTACCTGCAGGTCCACGCGCGTCTCGTTACGCAGGATCACCTCGTCCAGTCTCGGTATCACCTGGCCCGCCAGGCTGATCGACACATGATCGCCGGGGCGGATATCCAGGGCTTGCCAGCGTTTCAGGGAGCTGGCGCTGACCCGGCTGATCTGCCGATCATCCAGCCGCACGGGTTCCAATTCGAGGATCGGGGTAATGCGCCCGGTGCGCCCCACCCTGAACTGGACGTTGCGTACCAGGGCCAGGGCCTTGATGGCCGGGTACTTCCAGGCAACCGACCAGTACGGCGCACTGGCTTGCCAGCGCTCGGCGGGCGCTCGCGCAGCCTGGTGCAGCACCACGCCATCGCTGGCGAAAGGCAATGCAGCGTTGTACCAGTGCGTACGCCAATGCGCAGCTTCGCTAATAGAAGCGACGGGTTGGCTGTACTGCTGGCTGTCGGTAAACCCCCAGCGCGCCAGGGTGGCCAGGCCTTCGGTGAAGTCCTTCGGGCCGTCGGGCCATGCCCAGACGAACAGGCCGATCCCTGCCGCCTGGGCGTCGCTCAACTGGCGACGGTTCATCAGGCCAGCCACTTTACTGCGTGCATTGAGCCCGCCCTTGAGCGATTGCACATGATGGTTGAGGCGCCAATAGAGTTCGCCTTGCAGCACCACGTCAACGGCGTCGGGCAACTGTTGGACAATGCCCGGAATCTTGGCGGCGGAGGCTGACCAGTCGTGCCCCAGCAGGCCGTCGCCCCGACTGATGAGCTGGTGCAAGCGGCCCTGGCGATACACCAGCGTCACCGCGACGCCATCGACCTTGGGTTGGACCCATACATCCTGGCGAGTGCTAAGCCAGTCACTGACGGCAGGCTCGCCCGGCAGCTTTTGCAGGCCGGTGTGCGCGACCGGGTGACGTAAGGTGCCGCGCGCACTGGCCAGCGGGTTATCAGGCTTGGGGGGCTGCTGACGGGCGCATTCCTGCCAATGCGCGAGGCGCTTGCGGGCCTGGTCGTAGAGCTCATCGCTGATCAGGGACTGGCCCTGCCGATGATAGCTGTCATCCCACTGCTGGATTTGCCTGGACAGGGTTTCCAATTGCGAGTGAACGTTATCTGGACAGGCTTCGGCCCAGGCCCAGGCTGGCAGGGCGCTTATGAGAACAGCCAGTAATACGTGCATCATGAGCATCCTTGCTCGAAAAGGGCCCCCAGCCTAAGTGATCCACGCGCCCACAAAAAAGCCCCGACTGAGCGAGGCTTTTTACCGAGTATTTCTGTTTACTTGAACAGGCCGCCCAAGGCCTTCACAGCATCGTTGTTTTCAGCCTTGGCCTGCTGTTTTTGCTGCTTGGCGTCGACTTTTGCCTGGCTGTCGGCGAGTTTGTTGCAAGCTTTGTTGACCTGCTCCAGCGCAGCCTCATACGCCCGCACTTTCAACAGATCGTTCTTGGCATTGGCCGCGTCGATCTTGGCTTGCAGGTCTTTGGGTTGCTGCTGGCAGTCGCCGGCATTGCCGCCACCGAGCTGGGCGCTCAGGGCGCCGCTCAGCGCGTTCAGGTCAGCGGCCTGGGCCGACAGGGTGAACAGGCTGAGCAGAAGGGCGGCAGGGGCGAGCGTGGAAATGCGCATGAAAACCTCAATGTTCGATTGCCTGCGCGCTTATCCATCCCGGGCGGGCGCAGTGCAATATCCAAATAAGGTGAGTGGCCCGAGAGGGCGCGGATTCTAGTGGGCCATCATTTGGCCTGCAAGCCTTGGATCCAAAAAAGCCCTAAGTGGCTCTGCAGGCAACAAAAAGCCCCGCCAGGCAGACCTGGCGGGGCTTTATTTACCGCGAACGATTACAGGCCGGCGGCGGTACGCAGGTCGTTGGCACGGTCGGTTTTTTCCCAGGTGAAGGTACTGAAGGTGTCATCACCCACAGTCTTCTGCGCCGGGGTGCGGCCGAAGTGGCCGTAGGCTGCGGTTTCCTGATACATCGGGTGCAGCAGGTCGAGCATGGTGGTGATTGCGTAAGGCCGCAGGTCGAAGATCTCACGCACCAGCTTGACGATCTTGTCATCGCTGATCTTGCCGGTGCCGAAGGTGTTCAGCGAGATCGACGTAGGCTGGGCGACGCCAATGGCGTAGGAAACCTGGATTTCGCAGCGCTCGGCCAGGCCGGCAGCCACGATGTTCTTGGCTACATAACGACCGGCGTAAGCCGCAGAGCGGTCAACCTTGGAAGGGTCCTTGCCGGAGAATGCACCACCGCCGTGACGGGCCATGCCGCCGTAGCTGTCGACGATGATCTTGCGGCCGGTCAGGCCGCAGTCGCCCACCGGGCCACCGATGATGAACTGGCCGGTCGGGTTGATGTGGAACTGGGTGTCCTTGGTCAGCAGTTCGGCAGGCAGTACGTGCTTGACGATCAGTTCCATCACGCCTTCGCGCAGGTCGGCGTAGGACACATCCGGGTTGTGCTGGGTCGACAGTACGACGGCGTCGATGCCCACCACTTTGCCGCCTTCGTAGCGGCAGGTCACCTGGGACTTGGCGTCCGGGCGCAGCCATGGCAGTACGCCGGATTTGCGCGCCTCGGCCTGGCGTTGTACCAGCTGGTGCGAGAAGGTGATCGGCGCGGGCATCAGTACATCGGTTTCGTTGCTGGCGTAGCCGAACATCAGGCCTTGGTCGCCGGCGCCCTGATCTTCAGGCTTGGCCCGGTCAACGCCTTGGTTGATGTCTGGGGACTGCTTGCCGATGATGTTCATCACGCCGCAGGTTGCGCCGTCAAAGCCGACGTCGGAGCTGTTGTAGCCAATGTCGGTGATCACGTCACGCACGATCTGCTCCAGGTCAACCCAGGCAGTGGTGGTGACTTCGCCGGCGATGATCGCCACGCCCGTTTTCACCAGCGTCTCGCACGCCACACGGGCGAACTTGTCTTCAGCGATGATAGCGTCCAGCACCGCATCAGAAATCTGGTCGGCGATTTTGTCCGGATGCCCTTCAGACACGGACTCGGAGGTGAAAAGGGAGTATTCGCTCATCTCGATGTTTTCCTGATATTTACCGATGGTGAGTGTCGCCAGCCGGTCGCTGAAAATGGCGGACCTGAATCTGGAAACCATTACGTAAACCTACATAGAGGCTTTCCCCGGGAACGAGTCCCGCAGCGGTGGCCCAACGGGCCAGATCGTCCTGTTCAAAACCCAGCCAGAGATCACCGCAGGCCTCCTTGGCCCAATTCTGGTTGTGGCTGCATAAATCCGTAACCAGCAGGCTACCGCCGGGGTGCAGCAACCCGGCCATTTGCTTGAGGGCTTCTGCCGGTGCGGCAAAATGGTGCAAGACCATGTTCAGCACCACGCAATCGGCCCGCAGGCCGGTGTCGCTCAGGGCGTCGGCCAACTGCAGGCGCACATTGCCCAAGGCTTCGCGCTCACAGAGTTGGCGCGCCAGTTCAAGCATCGCCGGGCTGTTATCCAGCGCGGTGACCTGCTCGAAGCGGCGCGCCAGTTCGGGCAGGAAACCGCCGTCGCCAGGGCCGACTTCCAAGGCCGTGGCCTCTTCACTGAAGCTCAGCTTGTCCAACAGCGCCAGTACGCTTTCGCGGTACTGGGCCAAGCCGGCGATCAGATCCTGCTGGGCGCGAAACTTATCGGCCACCCGCGAGAAAAAGTCCTGGCTGGCGGCGGCGCGTTGCCCGTGCACCTGGCCGATACGCGATTGCACATCGCCGGGCAGGCATAAGTTATCCACTTCGTCGAGCAGGGCCGCGTGCAATTTGCCGCCAAGCAGTTCGGTATGGGGCAGGGCACGCCGGTAGAAAATCGCATTGCCTTCGCGACGGGTAGCCACCAGGTCGGCCTGGGCCAGTACCTTCAAATGGTGGCTCATACCGGACTGGCCGATGGCGAAGATCTGCGCCAGCTCCAGTACCCCGAAAGAATCGTTGGCCAGTGCGCGCAGTACGTTCAAGCGCAACGGATCGCCAGCGGCCTTGCACAAGGCAGCCAGTTCATCGCCGTCGTCAGGACGCAGGGAGGGCACGGGTAGGTTCATAAGGCCAGCAGTCTAGTGACGGGTGTAGATCCCCGCAAGGCCAATATCAAAAAGTTTTGATATTGAACGATAAGTGGCGGTTATAAGCCGTCGCTATAACCTTTAGACGAACCGGTTAAAGGTTTCTGCAAGGGATTGATGCCCAAAGCACAGGAAAAACGCCCTCAAGTGACTATCTGTCATTGCCCGCAGGCGGTGGCTGAGGGAAAATGCCGGTCCTTTTTTCCGTTTCTTTTCAGCAAACTCCAGGAGATCAGCGATGCCCAGCCGTCGTGAGCGTGCCAACGCCATTCGTGCCCTCAGCATGGATGCCGTGCAAAAAGCCAACAGCGGCCATCCCGGTGCCCCGATGGGCATGGCGGATATCGCCGAGGTACTTTGGCGTGACTACCTGA
This sequence comes from Pseudomonas sp. AM4(2022), assembly GCF_036346515.1. Classification (NCBI taxonomy): domain Bacteria; kingdom Pseudomonadati; phylum Pseudomonadota; class Gammaproteobacteria; order Pseudomonadales; family Pseudomonadaceae; genus Pseudomonas; species Pseudomonas sp. AM4(2022). The sequence continues at coordinate 172,470 of NZ_JAOTNW010000010.1, read as the reverse complement.
AACACAACCCGAGCAACCCGTCGTTCGCCGACCGTGACCGCTTTGTGCTGTCCAACGGCCACGGCTCGATGCTGATTTATTCGCTGCTGCACCTGACCGGCTACGACGTCACCATCGACGACCTCAAGAGCTTCCGTCAACTGCACAGCCGCACCCCGGGCCACCCGGAATTCGGCTACACCCCGGGCGTTGAGACCACCACCGGTCCCCTGGGCCAAGGCCTGGCCAATGCGGTTGGTTTCGCCCTGGCGGAAAAAATCCTGGGCGCGCAGTTCAACCGCCCTGGCCACGACATCGTTGACCACCACACCTACGTATTCCTGGGTGATGGCTGCATGATGGAAGGCATTTCCCACGAAGTCGCGTCCCTGGCCGGCACTCTGGGCCTGGGCAAGCTGATTGCCTTCTACGATGACAACGGCATCTCCATCGACGGCGAAGTCGAAGGCTGGTTCACCGACGACACGCCAAAGCGTTTCGAAGCCTACAACTGGCAGGTGATCCGCAACGTCGACGGCCACGATCCGGAAGAAATCAAGATCGCCATCGACACCGCTCGCAAGAGCGCGCAGCCAACCCTGATCTGCTGCAAGACCACCATCGGTTTCGGCTCGCCGAACAAGCAAGGTAAAGAAGACTGCCACGGCGCCCCACTGGGTGACGCGGAAATCGCCCTGACCCGCGAAGCGCTGAAGTGGAACCACGGCCCATTCGAAATCCCGGCCGACATCTACGCCGAATGGGATGCCAAGGAAAAAGGCCTGGCGGTTGAATCCGAGTGGGACCAGCGTTTCGCTGCGTACTCTGCCGAATTCCCGGAATTGGCCAACGAGCTGGTACGTCGCCTGGCCGGTGACCTGCCTGCCGACTTCTCGGAAAAGGCCTCGGCCTACATCGCTGAAGTCGCGGCCAAGGGCGAGACCATCGCCAGCCGTAAAGCCAGCCAGAACACCCTGAACGCCTTTGGCCCGTTGCTGCCTGAGTTCCTCGGCGGTTCGGCTGACCTGGCTGGTTCCAACCTGACCCTCTGGAAGGGTTGCAAAGGTGTCTCGGCCGAAGACGCCAGCGGCAACTATATGTACTACGGCGTGCGCGAGTTCGGCATGAGCGCCATCATGAACGGCGTGTCCCTGCACGGCGGTTTGGTGCCTTACGGCGCGACCTTCCTGATGTTCATGGAGTACGCACGTAACGCTGTACGTATGGCGGCGCTGATGAAGAAGCGCGTGATCCACGTCTACACCCACGACTCCATCGGCCTGGGCGAAGACGGCCCGACGCACCAGCCGGTCGAGCAACTGACCAGCCTGCGCACCACGCCGAACCTGGATTGCTGGCGCCCAGCCGATGCGGTGGAATCCGCCGTGGCCTGGAAGCACGCCATCGAGCGCAAGGACGGCCCTTCGGCGCTGATCTTCTCGCGTCAGAACCTGCAACACCAGGTGCGTACCGACGCGCAGATCGCCGACATCAGCCGTGGCGGTTATGTGCTCAAGGACTGCATCGGCGAGCCGGAGCTGATCCTGATCTCCACCGGTTCCGAAGTAGGCCTGACCGTTCAGGCCTACGACAAGCTGACCGCACAAGGCCGCAACGTGCGTGTTGTGTCCATGCCCTGCACCAGCGTGTTCGAAGCCCAGGACGCCGGCTACAAGCAATCGGTATTGCCGTTGCAGGTAAGTGCGCGTATCGCCATCGAGGCGGCTCACGCCGACTACTGGTACAAGTACGTGGGCTTGGAAGGCCGCGTGATCGGTATGACCACCTACGGTGAGTCGGCGCCGGCGCCAGCCTTGTTCGAAGAGTTCGGTTTCACCCTGGAAAACATCCTGGGTCAGGCTGAAGAGCTGCTGGAAGACTAAGGCGCACCACACCCATTGTGGGAGCGAGCTTGTTGTGGCGAGGGAGCTTGCTCCCGCTGGAGTGCGAAGCGCTCCCAAACCGGTCACCAGGTGTATCTGATGCATCCCGATCGTTCGGTTTGGGGCCGCTTCGCGGCCCAGCGGGAGCAAGCTCCCTCGCCACACAAGCTCGCTCCTACAGTGGTTTGTGTCGCCCACAATGCGAGAACCCCATGCCCCAACCGCGTCCCTACAAAGTTGCACTCAACGGCTACGGCCGCATTGGTCGTTGCGTCTTGCGTGCTCTGTTCGAGCGAGGGGCGGCGGCCGGGTTTGAAATTGTCGCGATCAATGATTTGGCCGACATGGCCAGCATCGAATACCTGACACGCTTTGACTCCACCCATGGCCGCTTCCCTGGCGAAGTGCGGGTTGAAGGCGATTGTCTGCATATCAATGGCAACTGCGTACAAGTGTTGCGCAGTGCCACCCCCGAAGGCATCGACTGGAAAGCACTGGGCGTCGACCTGGTGCTGGAATGCTCCGGTGTCTATCACACCCGTGCCGATGGCCAGCGTTTCCTCGACGCCGGCGCACCGCGTGTGCTGTTTTCCCAGCCGATGGCCAGCGAGGCGGATGTCGACGCCACCATCGTCTACGGCATCAACCAGGACTGCCTGACCGGCGATGAGCTGCTGGTGTCCAACGCGTCATGTACCACCAACTGCAGCGTGCCGTTGCTGCGCCTGCTGGACCAGGCGATCGGCCTGGATTACGTGTCGATCACCACGATTCACTCGGCGATGAACGACCAGCCGGTCATCGACGCCTATCACCACGAAGACCTGCGCCGCACGCGTTCGGCGTTCCAGTCAGTGATTCCTGTGTCCACTGGCCTGGCGCGCGGCATCGAGCGACTGCTGCCGGAACTTGCCGGGCGAATCCAGGCCAAAGCCGTACGGGTGCCGACGGTAAACGTGTCTTGCCTGGATATCACCATGCAAACCGTCAGTGATACTGACGCGGCCGAGGTCAACCGGATCCTGCGCGACGCCGCCACCAGCGGCCCGCTCAAAGGCCTGTTGGCCTACACCGAGTTGCCCCACGCCAGTTGCGATTTCAACCATGACCCGCATTCGGCGATTGTCGATGCCAGCCAGACCCGCGTTTCCGGCCCCAGGCTGGTGAACATCCTGGCCTGGTTCGACAACGAATGGGGCTTTGCCAACCGCATGCTGGATGTTGCCGAACACTATCTGCACATCGCTTCTAAACAACCTCAACAGTAATTCAGGAACTGCGACCCATGACCGTGTTGAAGATGACCGACCTCGATCTGCAAGGTAAGCGCGTACTGATCCGCGAAGACCTCAACGTCCCCGTCAAGGACGGTGTTGTCACCAGCGATGCGCGAATCCTGGCCTCGCTGCCGACCATCAAGCTGGCCCTGGAAAAAGGCGCGGCCGTGATGGTCTGCTCCCATCTGGGTCGCCCGACCGAAGGTGAGTTCTCTGCCGAAAACAGCCTCAAGCCTGTCGCCGAGTACCTGAGCAAGGCCCTGGGCCGTGACGTGCCACTGGTCGCAGACTACCTGGGCGGCGTGGACGTAAAAGCCGGCGATATCGTGCTGTTCGAAAACGTGCGCTTCAACAAGGGCGAGAAAAAGAACAGCGACGAACTGGCCCAGCAATACGCCGCCCTGTGCGACGTGTTTGTGATGGACGCGTTCGGCACCGCCCACCGCGCCGAAGGTTCGACCCACGGCGTGGCCAAGTTCGCCAAGGTCGCCGCGGCTGGCCCGCTGTTGGCTGCTGAGCTTGCGGCGCTGGGTAAGGCCCTGGGCGCTCCGGCCCAACCGATGGCGGCCATTGTTGCCGGCTCCAAGGTCTCCACCAAGCTTGACGTGCTCAACAGCCTGAGCCAGATCTGCAACCAACTGATCGTCGGCGGCGGCATTGCCAACACCTTCCTGGCTGCCGCCGGCCACCCGGTGGGCAAGTCCCTGTACGAGCCAGACCTGCTCGACACCGCCCGCGCCATCGCCGCCAAGGTCAGCGTGCCGTTGCCGGTGGACGTGGTGGTTGCCAAGGAATTCGCTGAAAGTGCCGCCGCCACCGTCAAACTCATTGCTGACGTGGCCGACGATGACATGATCCTGGACATCGGCCCGCAAACCGCAGCCAACTTCGCCGAGCTGCTCAAGGCATCCCAGACTATTCTGTGGAATGGTCCGGTGGGCGTATTCGAGTTCGACCAATTCGGCAACGGCACCAAAGTACTGGCTAAAGCGATCGCTGAAAGCTCGGCGTTCTCCATCGCTGGCGGTGGCGATACCCTGGCGGCGATCGATAAATATGGTGTGGCTGATCAGATCTCCTACATTTCTACCGGTGGTGGCGCTTTCCTCGAGTTCGTCGAGGGTAAGGTGTTGCCAGCTGTGGAAGTGCTGGAAACCCGAGCCAAAGGTTAAGGCTCGCGTGATCAGGAAAAGGAGCGTTCCCATGATCAAGTCGTTGGCACTGGTGATCGCAGCGGGCCTGTTGGCCGGCTGCGGCAGCACACCCAGCGCGGCGCCCGAGGCGGATAACGCCCAGGCACCGTTGAGAAAAAGCTGTTACCAGGCTGACTGGCAAGCCGAGACCATGCCGGTGATCAACAAGCGCATCGGCAACGAACGGCTGGAGAAATACGACTCCGCGCCCAACGGTCAGGAACAGGGTTGCCCATGACGGGTCTGATCCACTAACCGACAGCAACGGCGGCCCCAGGTCGCCCTGCGAGGATTGGCAATGAAAGGCGTTTTCGCCCTGGCAGCTCTGGCCCTGTTGGCCGGCTGCAGCAACATGAACCTGTTCAACAAGGCAGAGCCAGCCGACAAATGGACCACCTGGACCTGCGACAGCAAGGCCGAGGTCAACTGGCGCTTTGCCAATCAGGCCCGTTCCGAAGTGGATGTACGCCTCGGCGGTTCGGACCAGGTTTACCGTCTCAAACAAGAGGTAGCCGCCTCCGGTGTGCTGTATAGCGACGGCCAGTTGGCGTTTCACACCAAAGGTGAGGAAGGCCTGGTTTACTGGGTTGCCACCGATGATTTGATTGGGCGCGGCTGCAAAGCCCAGTGAGAATACGATCTGAAGTCCAATGAGATCAAAATGTGGGAGCTGGCTTGCCTGCGATTGCGGTGGGTCAGCAAAGCCAATATCGACTGGCTCTGCGCCATCGCAGGCAAGCCAGCTCCCACATTGACCTGTTTCACAGTGGCACTAGCGCTAAGCCACACCAGCAATAACGATTCAGCAGCACAAGGCTCAACCCCTTGATCTGCAAAAACTTGAATAGCAGCCGCCGCTACGGCAGGCTTGCACGATTAACGACCCTCGACCGGGAGAGACAACACAATGGCACTTATCAGCATGCGTCAAATGCTGGACCACGCAGCCGAGTTCGGCTACGGCGTCCCAGCCTTTAACGTCAACAACCTTGAGCAGATGCGCGCCATCATGGAAGCCGCTGACAAGACCGACTCCCCCGTGATCGTCCAGGCTTCGGCCGGTGCGCGCAAATACGCCGGCGCCCCGTTCCTGCGTCACCTGATCCTCGCCGCGATCGAAGAATTCCCACACATCCCGGTGTGCATGCACCAGGACCACGGCACCAGCCCTGACGTGTGCCAGCGCTCGATCCAACTGGGCTTCAGCTCGGTAATGATGGACGGCTCCCTCGGCGAAGACGGCAAGACCCCAACCGACTACGAGTACAACGTACGCGTGACCCAACAAACCGTAGCCATGGCGCACGCCTGCGGCGTATCGGTTGAAGGCGAACTGGGCTGCCTGGGTTCGCTTGAAACCGGCATGGCCGGCGAAGAAGACGGCATCGGCGCCGAAGGCGTGCTGGATCACAGCCAGATGCTGACCGACCCGGAAGAAGCGGCCGACTTCGTCAAGAAGACCCAGGTCGACGCCCTGGCCATCGCCATCGGCACCAGCCACGGCGCCTACAAGTTCACCAAGCCGCCTACCGGCGACGTGCTGGCCATCGACCGCATCAAGGAAATCCACAAGCGCATCCCCAACACCCACCTGGTGATGCACGGTTCTTCCTCGGTACCGCAAGAGTGGCTGGCGATCATCAACCAGTACGGCGGCGACATCAAAGAAACCTACGGCGTACCGGTTGAAGAAATCGTCGAAGGCATCAAGTACGGCGTGCGCAAGGTCAACATCGACACCGACCTGCGCCTGGCCTCTACTGGTGCAATGCGTCGTCTGATGGCTACCAACCCGAGCGAATTTGACCCACGTAAATTCTTCGGTGCTACTGTGACGGCGATGCGTGATGTGTGTATCGCACGTTATGAAGCCTTTGGTACTGCGGGCAATGCTTCGAAGATCAAGCCGATCTCGTTGGAAGCGATGTACCAGCGGTATTTGAAAGGTGAGTTGAACGCTAAGGTGAACTGAGCCTCAAGCGTCTAACAAAGAAGCCCGCAGTGATGCGGGCTTTTTTGTTAGGCGTAAAAGAGGGTGTCGCTGACCATCTAATCTTTTTGTGTCGTTCTCATCGTTTGGCGATCAACTAATAAGTTCTTTTCAAGTCTATGCGGTGACTAGCGCCATTCAGCCAGTAATCTCCGCTTAATGTATTAAATGGGGTGGAAATATCCACTGGATTTGAGACAAGTACAAATTTGTAAGACGTTTGCTCACCCGGGGGGCTGGCCAAATCTAACCTTGCTTGCCCTCCTTTTTCCGCATTAGCGAATTTATATGTTCCGCTGATCGGATTGGCCCTGGCTCCGTCATGGTAGAGTGCTGTTACGTCACCGGTATGGCTGTCGGCACTTGTGATTGTCAAGTAACGATGCTGAGTGGGATTGGCAGTTGTTACTCCGGCATACGTTCCCATTGGATTAGGCATTGTCATGATAAATTTCCCTATAACGGTTGCTAAAGGATTAGCTTAAAGCGGCGCATTTTTTGTTGTGCCGTTTTTGTAAGGCTATAGAGAGTTGGTCTGTATGGCACCTGTGAAATATGACAGTGTCTTATACTGTTTTGGAATTGAAAGTAAATGGCGGCAGATATACAGTGTTAATGCATTTTTCTTCATAAAGGAAGGGAGGCGCAATCGAGTTGAACGCAATTACATTTGCGTTGCTTATTTCTAAGTGGTATTAAAATCTGTCAATGTTGACAGTATCGCTAGTTAACCCTCTTGCGCATGCTTGGCTCACTCATCCAGGAAGGGGAATACGCTATGTCACATTCAACTCTTAAGTGGCTTCAGTTTTTTTGCGGCGACGTGTGCGTTGATGCTGATAGGTAATGCACTGGCGGCCCAGTTATCTTGCCCAGATTCTTCAACAATTAAGGTTGTGAGCATTCAGTTTTCAGCTGGAGAGCAAGAGCAGCAATGGAGTGGCGAACAGCTCGTTGACGATTATTTGAGGTTGTCTAAGCGGTTTGTCTTGCCTCCCGCGTGGCTAACGGTTCTGGTTGGAATGAGAATAAAGAGTGTACAAATAGTAACGTCACGGACTGTGTTTTTGAGCTGATGAACTCAAAGGGGCCTGCCAAGTTCACATGGCCTGTTCAGAAGGAGGGGCGGGGGATTTTCCAATCTTTCGTCGCCTAAAGAAAACCTGCAGAAATGCGGGTTTTTTGTGTCCGGGTTTCGATCAGCTCGGCGGTGATGTATCGAATCCACGGTGTTCAATGACCCGAAACACATCACTCACGTCCTGCACCAGAATGCGTGCGGTATTGGCCACGTTGTTCAGGTCGCGCTCGGCAAAATCCGGCAGGCTGGAGCAGGCCATCAGGTTTAGGTGTTCCAGAGCGGCGTTGAGACGTTCGCGCAGGCAGGCGTGGAGGTCGAGCAGTGGGGCTTCGCTGTCGATCAATAGCACGGGGTAGTCGGTGGCGGTTTCGGTGCAAGGGGTGAAGCGACGAGGTGGTAGTTGCTGGGTCATGGTGAATCCTTAACTCGAGAGAAGAATGACCACCGTTTGCTGCGAAACAAATTGGGTGGCAGCTGTACGCGGGTTCGCAGACCGAGGAGTTAAGACCCGGCAGACCCGAAGGTCTCCCACGCACAGCCGCCATAACAAAGACGACCTTCGGCAAGGGTACCGGGGTTGTTTTGACGGGTGCGGTTTTAACTCTGTAGGGCTGCGAAACCCTATCGCCGATCAATACCAGCGACGGGGCGAACTATAAGCGGCGATGTGGCTGGCCGCAACGGTGCTGTAGGACCCGCACCGGACCTTGAGCCGATGCACGGTCAATGTGGGAGCCGGGCTTGCCCGCGATGACAGTGTGTCAGGCGCCTAGGATATTGGCTGATACGCCGCCATCGCGGGCAAGCCCGGCTCCCACAGGGGGCTGCGGTGTGTTTAAGGCTTTGGATTTATCTGGGAAAAATCCTGTGTCTCACGGGACGATTCACTCATGATCAATATCCAACTTCGCAAACGTGACCCGCGCACCCTCATTCGTGTCGCCCGAATTGTCCTGCACGTACACCCCCGCCTTGAAGTACAGCGGCTTGTCGCCCCACGCCGCGCCAATCCGTTCATTCCACTCGCTGTCAGCGGCATACACGCTGAGCAGCCCGGCTTTATTTAGATTGATCACATAGGTGAAGCTCTTCTCCAGCGGCACATTGGAGGCGACGATGATCACCCGGCTTTCGGCTTCATCCGGGCGCATGCGCACTTTGGCGACGATGTTGCCGGTCTGGGTTTTCTCCTTGAATTGGTACTCCAGCTTGATCAACGGTTTCTGGCTGTCGTAAGCGTGGATCTGGCCGATCACGATCTTGCCGGAGGAGGGCACCTGGTTCACCGCCAGGGTGGCGCGCAGGAAGTTGTCGGCCTCGGGGTAGGTCCAGTTACGCAGGCGGCCGTCGGCGTAGGTTTCGCGCAGTTCGCTGCGTGGGTAGATGGCGTTTTCGGTGCGGGTGCCCGTCACGGGTGTCCAGAACTGCACATCGCTGCCTTCGGCCTGGAAGTATTGATCGTTGAAGCCGCTCATCAGCCTTGGCGTTTCAATGGTCGTGGGTGGGGAGCCGACCGGGATGCTCAGGTTCCAGGTGGAGAGGTCGATCATGGTGTTGGCCTTTTTTACAGAGGGTGTAGGCATTGGCCCAGAGGGCCTTCCAGGTTCTTTATAGGCGGTGCTGGTGAGATTGTTAAACAATTGCTGGCAATTTATTGGCGTCAGAGGAATGCCAAAAAGCCATGTTGCCCGTGAACCGCGGGCTACAGGGCCTTACCGTTAGTCGGCTTCCTGGCCTTTGGCACAATGAGGGCACCCACGTCACTTCTGCTTTTTTGGCCGCGCGGCTAGAGTGAGCCCTCAGTGTTTGTCCGGCCTTGGTAGCAAAAGTGACCGGTGCAGCTCCCTAAGGAAGAGACGTAGCATGGATGGCGCTCCACAACACGACGATGCAATTTCGGTTCTGTTGGTGGTCGATGACTACCCGGAAAACCTCGTCAGCATGCGTGCGCTGTTGCAGCGTGACGACTGGCGGGTGATCACCGCTGCGTCTGGCCTGGAAGCCTTGGAGTTACTGCTGGCCCACGACGTCGACCTGGTGCTGCTGGACGTACGCATGCCGGGCATGGACGGCTTTGAGGTCGCACGCCTGATGCGGGGCAGCCAGCGCACGCGCATGACGCCGATTATCTTTCTGACCGCCACTGCCCACTCGCCCGACGCGGTACTTGAAGGCTATGCCAGTGGGGCGATCGACTACCTGTTCAAGCCGTTTGACCCGCATATCCTCAAGCCCAAGGTGCAGGCGTTGCTCGAGCACCAGCGCAATCGCCGTGCCTTGCAGCGCCTGAGCCATGACCTGGAATTGGCCCGCGCTTTTAATGCCTCGGTGCTGGATAACGCCGCCGAGGGCATTCTGGTGGTGAGCGAAGCCAGTGTGATCGAGTACGCCAACCCGGCAATTTCCCGGCTGTTGAATGCAACGATGGCTGAGTTGCAGGGCGAGAGTTTCCTCAGTTTCCTGCAAAAGCCCCATGTGCCAGCCTGGTTGGGCTTTCCCATGTACGAGGCGTATCGCCGGGGAGAGACGTGGCGCCAACACGACGCCATTTTGCGCACCGGTCGGGGCCAGCAGGTGCCAGTGGCGTTGTCCTGCGCGCCGTTGCCAGCGGAGCAGAAGGCGATGGTGGTGACGGTGCTGGACATGTCCGAAGTGCGTCACCTGCATCAGCAACTGGAATTCCAGGCCGTGACCGACCCGCTGACCGGGCTGCTGAACCGGCGCGGTTTCCATCAGGCGATGGAGAATACGTTGCTGCGCAGCGAACGTAGCGAGCAGGCGCTGGTATTGCTGTACCTGGACCTGGATGGCTTCAAGCGGGTCAACGATACGCTGGGCCATGACGCCGGGGATCGCGTGCTGCGATGGGTTTCGGAGCAAATGCAGGCGTGCCTGCGTTCCTACGACATTCTGGGGCGCATGGGCGGGGATGAGTTCACCGCGTTGCTGGAACTGGAGTTCCCCGAGCAGGCCGCGAAGATCGCGGAAAAGCTCATCGAGCGGGTATCTGTGTGCCAGCAGGTCGATGGTCTGGAGGTGATGCTTGGGGTCAGTATCGGCATCGCGACCTTCCCGGATTGCGGCTCGGACTTGAGCGGCCTGCTGCGGGCGGCGGATATTGCCATGTACGAAGCCAAGCGCGCCGGCCGTCAGCAGTATCGTTACTACGACCAGGAAATGAACGGCCGCGCCCGCTCGCGGTTGATGCTGGAAGACAGCGTGCGTACCGCCATTGCCAACAAGGATTTCACCTTGGTGTACCAGCCCCAGGTTTCCCTGGAGGACGGGCGTTTGCGCGGTGTCGAGGCGCTGTTGCGCTGGCAGCATCCCAGCGTCGGTGATGTGCCTCCGGGTCTGTTCTTGCCGCTGTTGGAAGAGGCGCGGTTGATCAACCAGCTGAGTGCCTGGATCTACCAGCAAGTCGCTGCCCAGCGCCAGGCCTGGCAAGCTGCCTTCGACTCCGAACTGGTGTTGAGCGTGAGCCTGAGCAGCAGCCAGTTCAACATGCCCAACCTGGCCAACCAACTGCAGCAGATGCTGGAGCGGCATGGGTTACAGGGGCGGCAACTGGAGGTGGAAATCGGCGAAGACTGCTTGATGAGTAATCTTGCGGAGTCTACCAAGCAACTCCAGCTACTGCGCCGGATCGGGGTGCGGATTGCCCTGGACGACTTTGGCTCTGGCCAGTGCTCCCTGGCTCATTTGCGCGACCTGGCATTCGATACCCTCAAGCTTGACCCTCAACTGGTGGCGCGCCTGCCTGGCTCGGCGCGGGATGGGGCGATGGCGCGCAGCATCATCCAACTGTGTGAGCATTTTGGCGTGCTGGTGATCGCCGAAGGCGTGGAGACCCTTGAGCAAACACAGTGGCTCAAGGCCAATGGCTGCGCCTGTATCCAGGGGCCGTGGGCGGCGCTGCCGTTGATGGCCGAGGACGTTGCCGGCTGGTCGTACCCTCGCGCGCTTTGAATTCGCTACACTGGCGCCCGTCCCAATTGCGTTGCAGAGCCCATGACCGCGTTGAAATACCTCCAGGCCTATCCCGCTGCGCTCCAGGAGCAAGTGCGCCAACTGATCGCCAAGGGCCAGTTGGGGGCTTACCTGGAACAGCGGTACCCCGAACGCCATGGGGTGCAGAGCGACAAGGCCCTGTACGCCTATGCCCTGGCCTTGAAGCAGGAGCACCTGCGTAACGCGCCGTCTATCGACAAGGTGCTGTTCGACAACCGCCTGGACCTGACCCACCGAGCCTTGGGTTTGCATACCACGATTTCCCGGGTGCAGGGCGGTAATCTCAAGTCCAAGAAAGAGATCCGCATCGCTTCGCTGTTCAAGGAGGCGGCTCCGGAGTTTCTGCGCATGATCGTGGTGCACGAGTTGGCTCACTTTAAAGAGTCGGACCACAACAAGGCGTTCTATAAGCTCTGCCAATACATGATGCCGGGCTACCATCAGGTGGAATTCGACCTGCGTGTGTACCTCACCTGGCGCGATTTGCAGGGCAAGCCCTAACCCCAAGGCGACTACCATGGATGTGAGCAAGACCAAAAGCAGCTTCTACCGCCGCCTGTACGTGGCGTACTTGATCGACAGCCAATTGGCCAGCAGCGTCCCGGCGCTGACCGAGGCCACCGGCATGCCTCGGCGTACCGCCCAGGACACGATTGCGGCGTTGGCCGATCTGGATATTGTGTGTGAGTTCGAGCAGGAGGACGGTGCGCGTCACCATGCCGGGCGCTATCGGATTCGGGACTGGGGGGCGATTGATCGGGGGTGGATCGAGGTCAACCTGGGGTCGATCAAGCAGGTGTTGGGCTACCCCTGAGGCTAGTGGTGGATCGTCTGACGCCTTCGCGAGCAAGCCCGCTCCCACATTCGACCGCATTTCAAAGTATGTACGCGGTTAAATGTGGGAGCTGGCTTGCCTGCGATGGCGCCCTCAGATGCGCCGCATACCGATATGTGGAATATCATCTTCCAGGTATTCCTCACCCGCCACCACAAACCCATACCGCCCGTAGTACCCCTGCAAATGAGCCTGGGCCGAGAGAAAAATCGGCGTTTGCGGCCAGATATCCTCAATACGCTCAAGCGCCTCTTCCAGCATTTGATGCCCCAGCCCGGTGCCCCGTGCCGCCTGCGAAACGATGACGCGGCCAATCACCACATCACCGCCCTGGGACTCTGGGTCCAGCAGCCGCAGGTAAGCCACCAGCTCATTATCATTCCAGGCCATCAGGTGATGGGTGTCCCCCGCCAGGTCCTGCCCGTCGATGTCCTGATACGCGCATTTCTGCTCGACGACGAATACCTCGCTGCGCAAGCGCAGGACGGCGTACAGCTGGTCCTTTCCCAAGTCGTCGTGATGTTTGCAAACCCAATCAACCGTCATGATGTGTGCTCTGATAAAGACGTGCCTGGATAGTAAGCGCGGCGGGCGCCGCTGTCTAAAATTGGCAAATGTGTGAATGGCGTCAATTTGCCATCATCCAGTGCGTGCGCCGTTGGCTTCTTTGTGTAATCTGCAATGCAAGCTTATTGATGAGCTACTGTTATCAGGCCACCGCCTGCCCGCCAAGGACTTTAAGCATGCCGCGATTGACTCGTGCCGTTGCTTTGATCGCAGTGCTGCTGCTGGCCCCGCCGGTGCTGGCCCAACGTCTGCGTCTGGTGGCGGATGGCTGGCCGCCGTTCACCGATGCCACTTTGATCAATGGCGGCTTGGCCACGGATATCGTCAGCACCGCCCTGGCCCGTGCGGGGTACGCCAGTGATTTTGAGCAGGTGCCCTGGGCCCGTGCGCTCAAGGGCGTGGGCGATGGGCGCTACGATGTGCTGATCAACGCTTGGTACGACGAGGCTCGCACGCAGTTTGGCCAGTTTTCTGCTGAGTACCTGCTTAACCGCGTGCGCTTTCTCAAGCGCAGCGACGATGACATCGTTTATCAGAGCCTGGCCCGACTGCACGACGAGACCATCGCCGTGGTGCGCGGTTACGCCTACTCGGCAGCGTTCGATCAAGACACCCAGCTACAGAAAGTACCCGTGCACAACTTCGCCATGGCGGTGCGCATGCTCGCCGCGCGGCGGGTGCGGTTGACGCTGGAAGACGAATACGTGGCGCGTTATTACCTGGCTCGGGAGTCGCCGCGGGTACGCAATGCGGTGGCGTTTGTGGGCAAGCCGTTGAGCGAGAACAGCCTGCATATTCTGGTCAGTTTGAAGAACCCCGAGCATGCGCAGATCGTTGCCAGCTTTGATCGGGAGATTGCCAGGATGAAGGCTGATGGCAGTTATGCGCGGTTGATGAAGGCGCATGGGATGTAGGGTGCTTGCGGGCCTCATCGCGGGCAAGCCCGGCTCCCACATTTTGCCCGCATTCTTATGTTGGAACTCGGTCAAATGTGGGAGCTGGCTTGCCTGCGATAGCGGTTTAAGCCGCACCGGTATCCTTGATCAGATGCGCCGCCAACGTACGCAACGGCCCCAACTGCCGGCAAATCAACGCCAACTGCGTCTGCACCAACCGCTGCGCTTCATCGATCTCATCCGGCATTTGTTCCAGCTCGGCTGCCAACCCTTCCTCGGCATCACTCTGGATCGAAATCGGCTGTTTATTGGCCAGGCCGGTGGCGATCTCATCGATGCTCGCCGCCAGGCTGTTGCCCGCGCCTTCGATCAAGTGCTCGCGTACGTCGGTCGGTAGCTGAGTATCGCGGTGTGCACCCAATCCGGATAAGTAGCTGAGCAAGGTGTGAGACAGCACCAGGAATCGGAAGCCCACGTCGGCTTCCTTACGGAAGTGCCCCGGCTCCATCAGCATATTCGCCAGGGTGGTGGACAACGCGGCATCGGCGTTGTGGGCATTGCGGCGGGCCAGGCGGTAAGCCAGATCGTCACTCTTGCCGGCGGCGTATTGCTGCATGATCTGGCGCAGGTAGATGCTGTTGCAGGTCAGGGTATTGGCCAGCACTTTGTTCAAGCGTCGGCCTTGCCAGTCCGGCAGGAACAGGAACACCGCCAGGCCCGCGATCAGGCTGCCGAGCAAGGTATCGAACAGGCGCGGCAGGAACAGCCCATAACCATCGCCCACCTGGTTGAAGCAGAACAGCACCATCAGGGTGATCGCCGCCGTTGCCAGGGTGTAGCGGGTGGTGCGGTTGATAAAGAACACCAGGCCTGCGGCGATAGCGAACATCGACTGCACCACCGGGTTGGGGAACAGATCGAACAGCGCCCACGCCACGGTGAGGCCGATGGCGGTGCCGATGATCCGCTGGCCGAGTTTGCGCCGGGTGGCGCCGTAGCTCGGTTGGCACACGAACAGAGTGGTGAGGATGATCCAGTAGCCCTGGGACGCGTGGATAGCGTGCAGGGTGGCGTAGCCGACGGTCAATGCCAGGGACAGGCGCAGGGCGTGGCGAAACAGTAGCGAGGTGGGCGTCAGTTGGGTGCGCAGACGTGTCCACATTTCCTTGAGGTTGCGTGGGGCGCGGTCCAGCAGGTTGCTGTCGGTGGCGTCGGCCAGGGCATCGGGGTTGCTGGCGTCGCCCAGCAGGCGGTCGAGGGTGGACAGGTTGGCCGCCAAGGCGCGCAATGAACGCAGCAGGCCACGCCAGGCCGGGTTGCTCTGGATGCGCAGGTGCTCCAGGGACGCGTTGAGGTCGCCCAGGGCTTGGGCAAAGCTGTCGTCATAGATGAACGGTTGGCGCAGTTGGATCGACTCGGCCAGGGTCTGGCAGGCCTTGCCTTGCTGGCGCAATAGGCGCTGGCAACGAAACAGCACATCGCTGTGGAAGAAGGCTTCGGTGAGGGCGTTGTAGGGGTAGTGGGAGGAACTGGCGCGCTCGTGGATGTCCTGGGCCAGGAAGTACAGTTTCAGGTAACGGCTGACCTTAGAGCCCGGTCGCCCATTGCCGACGCGGTGCAGGATGATTTCCTTGGCGGCATTCAGCGCTGCGACTACTCGGCCATTTTGCTGGGCCAATTCCAGGCGTCGCGCTTCCACATCCAACTGCCGGATTGGTTCGAACAACGATGACTTGAGCTTGAGGTAACGCCCCAGCTCGCGGAACAACCGCGCCAGGCTCTGCTGCACCGGCTGGTTGGAAAACAGCGCCTGCCACAGCACGGACAGCACACCGTACCAGGCGGCACCGGCGACCAGCAACAGTGGCTCATGCCAGAAATCCGTGACGGCGCCGCCGCGCTGGTCCACGCCGATCATGGTGTAGACCGACAGAATCAAGGTGGCCGAGGCAATCGCGCCATAGCGTTCGCCCAGTGCGCCGAGCATGGTCAGGCCGAAACTGGCCAGGGCCAGGGCGATGGCAAATATCCAGGGGTAAGGGAACAGCAGCTCCACCGACATCGCGGCAATGCTGAAACACACCAGTGTTACCGCCAGCGCGTTGAGGCGGCCTTGCCAGCTGTCATCGGTCTCGGCCAGGGCGCTGGCGATAATCCCCAGGAACAGCGGGATCAGCAGCGTCATTTCATCCTGGTACCAACACAACGCCATGCTGCCGGTGAGGGCGATGAACACCCGTACGCTGTAGCTGAATTTATCCAGCGCCCACAGGCGCCGCATGGACTGCTTGAACGAGGTCGATGACATGAAGTCTGGAGTCTTCCGGGACGTTGTCGCTAAATTGAGCTATCAAGGACGCCACGGCAAGCGTGGTGATCACATCCAGCCGCAAAATTCTCAGGATCACTGCAAAACCCCTGTGGGAGCTGGCTTGTCGGGCCGCCGCATCGCTGCGATAGCGGCGGTGAATCCAACACCGCTATCGCAGGCAAGCCAGCTCCCACAGGGGGTTGCATTTCAAGACGGAAGTCAGGCGTATTGCGCCGCCGCGTAGCCCGAGGCCCAGGCCCACTGGAAATTGAATCCGCCCAGGTGGCCGGTCACGTCCAGCACTTCGCCGATAAAGTACAGGCCGGGGCTTTTCAGCGATTCCATGGTCTTGGACGATACCTCCCGCGTATCCACCCCGCCCAATGTCACCTCGGCGGTGCGATAACCCTCGGTGCCGGCCGGTACCAGTTGCCAGCTCCCCAGCTTTTGCGCGATATCGGCAATTTCAGCGTGGGTGTACTGCTTCATCGGCTTGGATTCGAACCAGCTTTGGGCCAGCAGGTTGGCCATCTTCTTGGTGAAAATCTCGCCCAGCAGGGTTTTCAACTCGCTGTTGGGGTGTTCGGCCTGTTGCTGTTGCAGCCAGGCATGGGCGTCGTGGTCGGGCAGCAGGTTGATTTCTACCGTGTCGCCAGAGTGCCAATACGAGGAAATCTGCAAAATCGCCGGCCCGCTCAGGCCGCGATGGGTGAACAGGATGTTCTCGCGAAAACTTTGGCCGTTGCAGCTCACCAGGCAGTCGACCGAGGTGCCGGACAACTCGCCGCACAACTCCTTGAGCTGGTCGGTGATAGTGAACGGCACCAGCCCGGCGCGGGTCGGCAGCAGTTCATGGCCGAATTGCCTGGCCACTTGGTAACCGAAACCGGTGGCGCCCAGCGTCGGGATCGACAAACCGCCCGTGGCGATTACCAGGGATTCACAGCGCAGTTCACCCAAGGTGGTTTGCAGTTGATAGCCGCTTTCGAGCTTGGCGATTGCCTCGATGGAGGTGTCCAGGTGCAGGCTCACGCCGGCCTGGATGCACTCGTCGAGCAGCATGCCGAGGATGTCGCTGGACTTGTTGTCGCAGAACAGCTGGCCGAGTTTCTTCTCGTGATACGGCACGCCGTGTTTGGCCACCAGCCCGATAAAATCCCACTGCGTATAACGGGCCAGGGCCGATTTGCAGAAGTGCGCGTTGTGCGAGAGGAAGTTGGCCGGCTCGGTGTACATGTTGGTGAAGTTGCAGCGGCCGCCACCGGACATCAGGATTTTCTTGCCGGCCTTGTTGGCGTGGTCGATCAACATCACCTTGCGCCCACGCCCGGCGGCGGTCAGCGCGCACATCAAGCCTGCGGCGCCGGCGCCAATGATCACAACTTCGGTCGAGCGCACAGCCATGTCCTCACAAAACTATTGATTTGAAATGCCATCAACACTGTGGGAGCTGGCTTGCCTGCGATAGCGGTAGTGGATTCACCGTCGCTATCGCAGGCAAGCCAGCTCCCACATTGATTCGGTTCCTGTAATGGGAACTCGGTGTTATTACAAAATGCGCACGCGCAGCGAACGGCCTTTGATCTTGCCGTCATTCAAACGCTGCAACGCCTGCTTGGCGATCCCGCGTTCTACCGCCACGAAGGCCTGGAAATCAAAGATCGCGATCTTGCCGACCTGGGCACCCGCAATGCCGGCTTCACCGGTCAATGCACCGAGAATGTCGCCTGGGCGCACTTTGTCTTTACGCCCGGCGGCGATGCACAGGGTGCTCATCTGCGGCAGCAGCGGGCCGCCGCTTTGCGGCTTGAGGTTGTCCAGTTGGTCCCAGTTCAGCGGCGACTTTTGCAGTTGCTCGATGGCCTGGGCGCGGTGGGCTTCGGACGGCGCCACCAGGCTGATGGCGATGCCAGTCTCACCGGCACGGCCGGTACGGCCTACACGGTGGATGTGAATTTCCGAGTCGCGGGCCAGTTCGACGTTGATCACCATGTCCAGGGCGTCGATGTCCAGGCCTCGAGCGGCGACGTCGGTGGCCACCAGCACCGAGGTGCTGCGGTTGGCGAACATCGCCAGTACCTGGTCACGGTCGCGCTGTTCCAGGTCACCATGCAGGCCAACAGCGGAAATGCCCTTGGACGTCAGGTGGTCGACGGTTTCCTGCACTTGCTGCTTGGTGAAGCAGAACGCCACGCACGAAGCAGGGCGGAAGTGCGCCAGCACCTTGGTCACGGCGTCCATGCGTTCTTCCGGGGAGATCTCGTAGAAGCGCTGTTCGATCTGATCATCGGAGTGGAACGCTTCGGCTTTCACTTGCTGAGGCGCACGCATGAACTTGGAGGCCAGTTGCTTGATGCTCACCGGGTAAGTGGCCGAGAACAGCAGGGTCTGGCGGCGCGCTGGGGTCTTGCTGATGATGTCTTCGATGGCGTCGTAGAAGCCCATGTCGAGCATGCGGTCGGCTTCGTCGAGGATCAGGGTGTTCAAGCCGTCCAGCACCAGCGAACCTTTACGCAGGTGTTGCTGGATGCGTCCCGGGGTGCCGACGATAACGTGGGCGCCATGCTCCAGGGAGGCGATCTGCGGGCCGAGAGACACGCCGCCGCACAGGGTCAGTACTTTGATGTTGTCTTCGGCACGGGCCAGGCGACGGATTTCCTTGGCGACCTGGTCGGCCAGCTCACGGGTCGGGCACATCACCAGCGCCTGGCAACCGAAGTAGCGCGGGTTGATCGGGTTCAACAGGCCGATGCCGAATGCAGCGGTCTTGCCGCTGCCGGTCTTGGCCTGGGCAATCAGGTCCAGCCCTTTGAGGATCACCGGCAAGCTTTGCGCCTGGATCTGCGTCATCTCGACGTAACCCAGCGAGTCGAGGTTAGCCAGCATGGCGGCGGACAGGGGCAAAGTATTAAAAGCGGTGGCGATGGTAGTCACGGGACTGGCTCTGCAAAACAAAATGTCGCGCAGTGTACCAGTCTCGTGGGACTTTCCTCGCAAGTTCTCGACGAGACGCCCGTTAGTGCTCGATATCGTGCTCGCGGCTAACTACGCGTTTGCCGTCCTTGGGCGACAGTTGCAGGAAGATCGCCGCCGCCAGCATCGCCATGATGCCCACAGTGAGGAAGGTCAGTTGGAACGCGCCGAGGACACTTTCAACACCGTCATTGCCGGCCTCGGCAGTAAACCCGCCAAGCAATGCGCCGGCACAGGCCACGCCCAGGCTCAGGGACAATTGCGCCACCACCGACAACAAACTGTTGCCGCTGCTGGCCTGGGCGTCGTCGAGGTCGATCAGGGTCACGGTGTTCATCGCGGTGAATTGCAGGGAGTTGATCGCGCCGAGCACGGCCAGCATAGCCAGCAACAGTGGGTAGGGTGTGTGCTCGCTGACCAGGCCCATGCTCGCCAGCATGATGCCCAGGGCCAGGGTATTGCCGGTCAGCACGATGCGATAGCCGAGGCGCTCAATCAGTGGCCGCGCCACGGACTTGGCAAACATCGCCGCCGCCGCCAGCGGTAACATGCTCATGCCGGCTTCCGACGGCGAATAGCCCAGCGCCACTTGCAACAGCAGCGGCACCAGGAACGGCAATGCGCCGCTGCCTAGCCGTGCAAACAGGTTGCCGAGGATCCCCACGGCAAAGGTGCGCGTCTTGAACAGCACCGGCGAGAACAACGGGTTATCAATGTGCCCGGCGCGCAGCCAGTACGCCGCCAGGCAGGCGAACCCGCCGAACAGCAGCAATATCACGCGCAGGTGCGGCAGATGCAGTTCGCCCAGGCCCTCCATGGCGATAGTGATCAACACCATCGCTGCGCCGAACAGCAGGAAGCCAAGGCCGTCGAAGCGCGTGCGCTCGCTGCCGCGCAGGTCGGGGATGAATTTCCACACGGCATAGCAGCCGATCATGCCCACCGGCAGGTTGATCAGGAAGATCCAGTGCCAGGTCAGGTATTGCACCATCCAGCCGCCCATGGTCGGGCCAAGCAAGGGGCCGAGCAGGCCGGGAATCGTGATGAAACCCATGATCCGCACCAGCTCGGAGCGTGGATAAGCCCGCAGCACCACCAGCCGCCCGACTGGCAACATCAGCGCACCGCCCAGGCCCTGGATCACCCGTGCGCCCACCAGCATGCTCAAGCTACTGGACAGCGCACACAGCAGCGACCCGATGCTGAACAGCATGATCGCGCCAAAGAAAATCTTCTTGGTGCCAAAGCGGTCAGCGATCCAGCCCGACGCCGGAATCAGCAAAGCCACGGTGAGCATGTAGGCGATCACCACCCCTTGCATGCGCAGTGGGTTTTCCGCGAGGTCCTGCGCCATGGCTGGCAGCGCGGTGTTGAGAATCGTCCCGTCCAGCGACTGCATGAAGAAGGCAATCGCTACCACCCAGGGAAGCCAGCGGGCGGTCTTGGCATCGAGAGGGGCACGATTCGGCATGGGATCCCTTTTAATTAGCAGGCTATGTGTTGGCGATTATGCGCCATCCGTCGCCCCTTTTCCCACTGGCGGTTCGTCTATATCTGACAATGTCACATGTTCGCCCACCAGGAAATCCAGCAACGCCCGATGCACTGCCAGCGCGGATTCGCGGGACTCCAGGTCGAGCAGATGGCCGGTGTGTTCGGCCACGGCAAAGCTGCTGCGGCCTACATACTGTTGGAACAACTGAGCCTCGGCGGCCGGCGTGTATTCGTCCAGTGCGCCGTTGAGAAAGTGCACCGGTGTTTCAATCTGCTTGAGTGCCGGCAGGTAATTGCCATCACCCAAGGCCAACACTTGATGGATATGAAAGCGCGCCTGGCGATACTCGGTGGTGGCCATGGTCGACAGGTGCCGATGGTTATTGCGTTTGAGGCGGGGCGACAGGTATTTGCCAACCGTTTCGTTGAGCAGATGGCCGACCGCCGACTTGTCATCGGCCTCGATCAGCAGGCGTACGCGCTCTACATACTCGAGCATCGCCTGGTTGAGGTTGGGCGCCAGGGCCATCACCACAGAGCTTTCGATAGAGGGCGGGTTGTGCGCCAGGGTCAGCAGCGTGGAGATCCCGCCCCATGACGCCGAGACCAGATGGTTGACGTCGAAGCGCGCCACCAAGGCCCGCAGGATTTGCACCTCGTCGTCCTTGGTGACCAGGTCGAGTTCGGTGTTGTGCTCGCGTGATAAGCCAGAGAATGGCAAATCGAATAGCAGCACATTGAAATGCTCGGCCAGGCATTTGCTGGTGCGGGCAAAAGAGCGCGTGGTGGACAGCGCACCGTTGACCATCAGTACGGTTTTTCTATGTGGGTCGTTACCGAGTTGCTCTACGTGAACGTTGTAGTGCTTGAACAAATTTTCTATGACAAAACTTCCATGGTCCATGTCAACGCTCCAGCTTGCCTTTCCCGGGCAAGGTTATGCTCTCGTGGGCAGGGGTGGCGAGAAGCCATCAACCGTTATAACGAGGAATGCGCAGGGCGACAACAGGCCGAACGGCCAAAACATGCGGGATAGACGTTTCTTTGCAGCGTAGGGTATTGCTCTGTAGGAGCGAGCTTGCTCGCGAAGAACGTCAACGATAACGCAGCGCTGACAGCCAGCCCGCGTTGCCTTTACGTTCTTCGCGAGCAAGCTCGCTCCTACAGTTTAGAGGGTCAGCGTCAGGCGTTTTACCAAAGCGCCTGGCAACAGGTTGGAAGCGGTATTGCGCTGGTCATAGGTACTGGCCGACAACAGCAACTCTCGATCAGCGGTCAGCGCTTCCAATTGTGAACCGAGCAACTGATAGACACTGTCATCAAAGCGCATGGTGCTGACCGGCGCCTTGATCTCGCCGTTTTCCACCCAGAAGGTTGCAAAGCGCGTCATGCCGGTCAGGCGCGCTGCCGGCAGGTCGGAGTAGTTCAGGTACCAGAGGTTGCTGATATACAGCCCGGTGCCCAACTGTTTGAGAATATCGGCCTGGGCCAGGCTGCCGGCCGCCATTTGCAGGGCGCTGGGCGACTCGTCGCTGCTGGCGCCGTTGGTGTTCAAACCGTATTCGGCGGCGCTGCGCGAGTTGACCAACTGGCCCTCGGCCTTGCCTGCGTTGATCAGGGTGACATCCTTGCGCGGGTAGCCTTCAGTGGAAAACGCCTGGCTCAGGGAGCCGCTGATCTGCTCATCCACCGTCACCAGCGGGCTCAGTGACTGATCACCCGCGTACAGGCGTTGCAACGAACTGCCTTTGCTCGCGATGGCCTGGGCCGAAAAACCACCCCAGGTGATGATGCTGATGATTTCTTCCAGCGCTGCCGGCGCCAGGTAGGCGCGATATTGGCCCGGCGCCAGGTTGTGGAGCGGGCGACCGAGAAACGCCAGTTGCTCACGGGCCTGTTGGAAACGGGCGGCGAATTCAGCGCTGTTCCAGGTGTGCCCGGCGTAGCTGGCTTTTACCGCTTCGCCATTGGCGTGAAACAGGCTGAAGTCGAAATTGAAGCTGTTAGCCCGGTGCCAGCCGAACGCCCCCGATGAGCTGGCGAAACCACGGCTGATGGGGCCGGCGGCGTAGAAGCCAACCAGGTCCACGCCGTCGGCGGCCCGGCTGATATCGTCCAGCACTTGGGCCAGTTCCGGCAGCGGGCGCAGCTGTTCGTTATGGTTGTGCCAGGCGTCGGGGTTCAGCAGCAGGTACGGGTCAGGCGGCAACAGCGGCAAGGTTTCGCGCAGTTGTTGCAGGCCGTCGGCCAGGCGCTGGCGATCCAGCTGCGCCTCGCCGGACAGGGTGATACCCAGGTCGGCGTGGCGCCCATCGTTGATCAGCTTGAGGTTCAGGCTGGCCTGTTGTACCTGGCCAGCCTGGCGTACCTGCGCGTGGTTGAACCGCACGAACTCGGACGCTTCATCCGCGTAGCCGAGGTGAAATTGTTCTTGATCGGTGACCGCCTGCTTGAGCCAGTCCACCAGTGCCTTGAAGTGGTTCATCAGGCATCTCCCCCAAATACATCGACATTGCTGAATACACAGGCCGGCGACGCATGGCCGACGCGGATCACCTGGTTGGGTTCGCCTTTGCCGCAGTTTGGCGTGCCTAAGACCTTGAAGGTGCTGGCGTCGCCCACCGCGCTGAGCTTGCGCCAGAACTGCGCGGAAATCGCCCGGTAGTTGGGGTTCTTCACCACGCCCTTGAGTTCGCCGTTTTCGATCAACTGGCCCCACTCGCAGCCGAACTGGAACTTGTTGCGCGCATCGTCGATGGACCACGAACGGTTGGTCGACATCAGGATGCCGTTTTCAATGCCGGCCACCAGTTGTGCGAGGCTTTTATCCCCAGGCTCGATATTCAGGTTGGCCATGCGGTCGATAGGTGCACGGTTCCAGCCGCAAGCGCGGCTGTTGGCAACGCCTGGCAGGTTGGCGCGAAATTGCGATAAGGCGCCGCCCAAGGGCTTGAGCAGCAGGCCCTCGCGAATCAGAAATTGCTTGCTGGCAGGCGTGCCGTCGTCGTCATGAGCGTAGCTGGCAAGCTGTTCGGGGATGTCCGGGTCGAAGGTGACGTTGAGCAGCGGTGAGCCATATTGCAGGTGGCCGAAATCGCTGGCTTTCACAAAACTGGTGCCGGCGTAATTGCGCTCGTCACCGAGGATGCGATCCAGCTCCAGCGGGTGGCCGATGGACTCGTGGATCTGCAGGATCATCTGGTCGGGCATCAGCAGCAGGTCACGCGGGCCGTGGGGCGTATTCGGTGCGAGCAGCAATTGCAGGGCTTCATCGGCCACCTTGCGCGCGGCGCCCATCAGGCCGAAGCGCTGGATCACACCGGCACTGCCTTGCTGGCCGAAGTTGGTACCGCCCAGGGTGCGGGTCTGGCTGTCGTTGCCGTCGAAGGCGGTCACGCTCAGGCCCGGAAAGACGAAGCGCTGGGCCTGACGCAATTGCGCGCCGGCGCTGTTGAGGTAGATCTGTTCAACCCGCGTGGTCCCCAGGCTGACTTCCCAGCTCACCAGGCGCTCATCCTTGGGCACGGCGGCGGACTCATCGCCGAGCAATTGGTAGCAGTCGCTCAGGGATGGAAAGGGCTGGTCGAGGTCGGGCGACAGGTAGTCGGCGACATCGCTGGACACCGGTTGCTGGTGCAGGTCGAGCAAGGCGTGGGGCTTGATCAACCGGGCTTGCTGTTCAGCACGCTCAAGGGCGGCTTGCAGACCGGCAAGGGAAATATCGTTGGTCGCGGCGTAGGCTTCCACGCCGTTGAGACGCACGGTGAGCATGGCGCCTTCGTCATGGCCGAGGTGAGGCGGCTCGGCAACATTCTTGCGTACCGACAGGTACTGGCCGGATTCGCGTACGTAGCGCAGGGAGAAAAATTCAGCGGTGGTGCGCAGAGCACCGAAGTGTTTCTTGAGCGTGGCGTGGTGTTCGAACATGGGGCCTTCCTTGTGGGCGGCTCGGCGCGGGCAGGCGAACAGAGTAGGCCTGGGCGGGGAGCTGATCAAGGGAGGGTGATCACCTGTGGCGAGGGAGCTTGCTCCCGCTGGGCTGCGTAGCGGCCCTAAGATCTTGGGAGCGCTTCGCACTCCAGCGGGAGCAAGCTCCCTCGCCACAGGGTGTTTCAGTTACTGCGCAATCTCACGCAACGGCTTGCCACGCACCGGCGCATCGCCTGCCACGTAGTAGTCGGCGGTGCTGCGCGGCAGTGGCTTGCGGCCACGGATCTTGTCGGCGATTTTCTCGGCGATCATGATCGTCGGCGCGTTCAGGTTGCCGGTGGTGATGATCGGCATGATCGAGGCATCGACCACACGCAAGCCCTGCATACCATGTACGCGGCCTTCACCATCGACTACGGCCATCTCGTCGGTGCCCATCTTGCACGAGCAGGAAGGGTGGAACGCGGTCTCGGCGTGCTCGCGGATGAACTTGTCCAACTGCTCGTCGGTTTGCACTTCGATACCCGGGCTGATTTCGCGGCCACGGTACGGGTCAAGTGCCGGCTGCTGCATGATTTCACGGGTCAGGCGGATGCCGTCGCGGAACTCCTGCCAGTCCTGCTCGGTGGCCATGTAGTTGAAGAGGATGCTCGGGTAGTCCCGTGGGTTCTTCGACTTCAGCTGGATACGGCCACGGCTTGGCGACCGCATGGAGCCCATGTGCGCCTGGAAACCGTGCTCTTTCACACCGTTGCTGCCGTTGTAGTTAATCGCCACCGGCAGGAAGTGGTACTGGATGTTCGGCCATTCGAATTCTTCACGGGTACGAATGAAACCGCCCGCTTCGAACTGGTTGCTGGCGCCGATGCCGGTGCCGTTGAACAGCCATTCGGCACCAATCGCTGGCTGGTTGTACCAGAGCAGCGAAGGGTACAGCGACACTGGCTGAGTGCAGGCGTATTGCAGGTACAGCTCAAGGTGGTCCTGCAGGTTTTCACCCACGCCCGGCAGGTCGTGGACCACAGGGATGTCGAGGCTTTCCAGCAGTTTGGCCGGGCCGACGCCGGAGCGTTGCAGCAATTGCGGCGAAGCGATTGCGCCGCTGCACACCAGTACTTCTTTGCGCGCGCGGGCTTCAACACGCTCTTCGGCGGCGCCGATCAGGTAACGCACACCGACCGCACGCTTGCCTTCGAACAACACTTTGTCGGTGAGGGCATGGGTGACGATGGTCAGGGTCGAACGCTTTTTAGCTGTGTCCAGGTAACCGCGTGCGGTGCTGGCGCGACGGCCGTTCGGCGTGACGGTACGGTCCATCGGGCCGAAGCCTTCTTGCTGGTAGCCGTTCAAGTCTTCGGTACGCGGGTAACCGGCCTGCACGCCGGCTTCGACCATGGCGTGGAACAGCGGGTTATTGCCGGCTTTCGGCGTGGTCACGCTGACCGGGCCATCGCCACCGTGCCAGTCGTTGGGGCCGATGTCGCGGGTTTCGGCTTTGCGGAAATACGGCAGGCAGTCCAGGTAGGTCCAGTCTTCCAGGCCCGGCAGCTTCGACCAGTTGTCATAGTCCATGGCGTTGCCGCGGATGTAGCACATGCCGTTGATCAGCGAAGAGCCACCCAGGCCCTTGCCGCGACCGCATTCCATCCGGCGACCGTCCATGTGCGGCTCTGGATCGGTTTCGTAGGCCCAGTTGTAGCGGCGGCCTTGCAGCGGGAAAGCCAGTGCGGCTGGCATCTGGGTACGGAAGTCGAGACGGTAGTCCGGGCCGCCGGCTTCCAGCAGCAGGACGGTGACGCCTTCGTCTTCGGTCAGACGGGTCGCCAGGGTGTTACCGGCGGAGCCGGCACCCACAATGATGTAATCGTATTCTTGGGACATGAATGTACCCTCGTAAAATGGGTTCAGGCTGCTTTTGTGGCGAGGGAGCTTGCTCCCGTTCGACTGCGCAGCAGTCGCAAAATCAGCGCTCGAGTTCTGTCTGAAAGAACTACTGGGTCTGGAATGGGGCTGCTTCGCAGCCCAGCGGGAGCAAGCTCCCTCGCCACAGAGGAGCATTCCAGGCCCATAAGGTGTTAGAACACCGAGGCGTAATCGCCCAACTCAACCTGTACCGATTTGATGCGGGTGAAGTTGTTCAGCGAGCTGATGCCGTTCTCACGGCCCACACCCGACTGCTTGTAGCCACCGACCGGCATCTTCGCGTCGGACTCGCCCCAGGCGTTGATCCAGCAGATACCCGCTTCCAACTGGTGAATCACGCGGTGGGCGCGGTTCAGGTCGCGGGTTACAAGGCCAGCAGCCAGGCCGAAGTCGGTGTCGTTGGCGCGGCGGATCACTTCTTCTTCGGTTTCGTAGGTGAGGATGCTCATCACTGGGCCGAAGATTTCTTCACGCACGATGACCATGTCGTCGGTGCAGTCGGTGAATACGGTTGGGGCCACGAAGGCGCCTTTGGCGAAGTCGCCGTCGGTCAGGCGGTCGCCACCGCACAGCAGGCGGGCGCCTTGCTCTTTGCCCTTGGCGATGTAGCCCAGCACGCTTTCCATGTGGGCGAAGCTGACCAGCGGGCCGAAGTTGGTGTTTTCGTCTTCCGGGTTGCCGATGCGAATACGTGCAACACGCTCAACGATCTTGGCTTCGAACGCTGCTTGCAGGTGCTTGGGCACGAATACGCGGGTGCCGTTGGTGCAGACCTGACCGGAGCTGTAGAAGTTGGCCATCATGGCGGTGTCGGCGGCGCGGTCGAGGTCGGCGTCGTCGAAAATGATCAGCGGGGACTTGCCGCCCAGCTCCATGGTCACGTCCTTGAGCGAGGAGCTCGACGCGCTGGCCATGACTTTCTTGCCGGTGTCGGTGCCGCCGGTGAAGGAGACTTTTTCGATGCGCGGGTGCTCGGTCAGCCAAGTGCCGACTTCACGGCCGCTGCCGGTCAGTACGTTGAACACGCCCGCTGGAACGCCAGCCTCGGTGTAGATCTCGGCCAGTTTCAGGGTGGTCAGCGAGGTGACTTCGCTTGGTTTGAAGATCATCGCGTTACCGGCAGCCAGGGCCGGTGCGGATTTCCACAGGGCGATCTGGATCGGGTAGTTCCACGCGCCGATACCGGCAACCACGCCCAGTGGCTCGCGGCGGGTGTAGACAAACGAGGTGTCGCGCAGTGGGATCTGCTCGCCTTCGATCGCAGGTACCAGGCCGGCGTAGTATTCCAGCACGTCAGCGCCAGTGACGATGTCGACGTACTTGGTTTCGGAGAAGGCTTTACCGGTGTCCAGGGTTTCCAGGGCAGCCAGTTCATCGTTGCGCTCGCGCAGGATGTCCACGGCACGACGCAAGATGCGCGAACGCTCCATGGCGGTCATGGCGGCCCAGATTTTCTGGCCTTTTTCAGCGCTGACCACGGCACGTTCAACGTCATCGAAGGTGGCGCGTTGCACTTGGGCGAGAACTTCACCGTTAGCCGGGTTGATGGCTTCGAAGGTGGCATCGCTGCCAGCGTCGCTGTAGCCGCCGTCAATGTAGAGTTTTTGCAGGTCGAAACGGGCCATAAAGTCCTCGCAAGTGCATAAGTGGTTGGCGTTACCCGCCGAACAGTGGGCCATGGGGTTGTGGCAACACTGAGCGGCGGACGTTCAGGGGTTGAGCATTTATAAGGGCTCTAACTCACCTGCTTGGCCAATTGGAAATCCATGTATTCGTAAGCGATCCGTTGCGCCTGCTCCGTGTCGAAAGCGTCTCCCGACAGGGCGCCGCGCAACCACAAACCGTCGATCAAAGCCGCCAGGCCGCGGGCTGCGCTGCGTGCCTCGGGTAACGGCATCGCACGGCGGAACTGGCAACACAGGTTGGAATACAGACGGTGATCGTTGATCCGCTGCAACCTGTGCAATGACGGGTGGTGCATGCTGGTGGCCCAGAAGGCCAGCCAGGTTTTCATTGCCGGGCCGTTGACCTGGCTGGCGTCGAAGTTGCCTTCGATGATCACCTGAAGGTGCGCCCGTGGGCTGTCATCCTTCAAGGCACGCCTGCGCTCTTGCACGTTCTCGATCAGCGCATTCATCAGGTAGCGCATCGTCGCTGCGATCAGGCCGTTCTTGTCCTGAAAGTAGTGGCTGATGATGCCGTTCGAGACGCCGGCCAGACGAGCGATCAGCGCAATGCTGGCATCTCCCATCCCGACCCGATCGATGGCCGTCAACGTGGCTTCGATCAACTGCTGGCGGCGTATGGGTTGCATACCGACCTTGGGCATGTAGCACCTCTCCTTAGGCCTACCGATGGGCGATCCACGTCCGTCGGCTTGAGGGCCAGTCTATTTTGTTTTGATTGAACGTTCAATCAACAAAGAATAAGATCTGCGACAAATGGTCGCTGCCTACAGATGTTTCCTACCTGCGAGCTGCAACCTTCGACACCTGCAAAAACCCTTGAAACAGGCCACTTCAGAGCCTGGTCACCGCTTTGGCGGGCTCAAGAATTTTCGGGGTGTCTTTATAACACCCGTCCGTCGACTGCCGAAAAATCGATGTCCCGGGATAACCGTTGCCTTGTGTTTCTCTCTCGCACTGCCTGGAGCATCTGCGCCATGAGTTCTGCCTCTCTTATAAAGACCCCACCGGAAAAGGTCCGGGTCAACGGTTGGGTGTTCTACACCTCCACCGCGCTGATTTTGTTGTTGACCGCCATTCTGATCGTCGCCCCGCAGGAGGCCGGGCGCATGCTCGGCGTAGCACAGGCCTGGCTGTCGAAAAGCTTTGGCTGGTACTACATGGTGGTCATCGCCGCCTACCTGGTGTTTGTGGTCGGCCTGGCGTTTTCGTCCTATGGGAAACTTAAGCTGGGTGCGAAGGACGATACCCCAGACTTCAGCTACGGCGCCTGGGCCGGCATGTTGTTCTCGTCGGGTATCGGCATCTCGCTGTTGTATTTCGGTGCGTCCGAGCCGTTGGACCACTACTTCAACCCGCCCGAAGGCGCTGCCGCCAGCAATGGCGCGGCTCGCCAGGCGCTGCAACTGACCTTCCTGCACTGGGGCCTGCACGGCTGGGCGATCTATGCGCTGGTCGGCCTGGCCGTGGCGTATTTTGCCTACCGTCACAACCAACCGCTGGCCCTGCGATCGGCGCTTTACCCGCTGGTGGGCGAGCGTTGGGTGAAGGGCGCGGCCGGCCACGCGGTAGACGGTTTCGGTATGTTCGTGACCTTGCTGGGCCTGGTGACCAACCTGGGGATCGGCTCGATGCAGGTGTCGTCGGGGCTGGAAAACCTGTTCGGCATGGAGCACAGCAATACCAATTTGCTGATCGTGATCATCGTGATGAGCACCGTGGCGACCATCGCTGCCGTATCGGGTGTGGAAAACGGCATTCGTCGTCTGTCCAACCTCAACATCGTGCTGTTCAGTGGTTTGCTGATCTTCGTGCTGCTGTTCGGCCCCACCCTGCACCTGCTTAACGGACTGGTGCAGAACACTGGTGATTATCTCAACGGTATCGTGCTGAAAACCTTCGACCTGTATGTGTAC
The DNA here is from genome assembly GCF_036346515.1 of Pseudomonas sp. AM4(2022). Taxonomy (NCBI): domain Bacteria; kingdom Pseudomonadati; phylum Pseudomonadota; class Gammaproteobacteria; order Pseudomonadales; family Pseudomonadaceae; genus Pseudomonas; species Pseudomonas sp. AM4(2022). Next base: position 142,526 of record NZ_JAOTNW010000010.1, on the reverse strand, counting down.
GAAAGCGACGGTGCCAAGACCGAACGCTGGATGGGCCTGTGGACCCTGTTCTACTGGGCCTGGTGGATTTCCTGGGCGCCATTTGTGGGCATGTTCATCGCGCGTATTTCCCGTGGTCGTACCGTGCGCGAACTGGTGGCTGGCGTATTGCTGATCCCGCTGGGCTTTACCCTGGCGTGGCTGTCGATCTTCGGCAACTCGGCCCTGGACCTGGTGTTGAACCATGGGGCCGTGGAGTTGGGCAAGACGGCGTTGGAACAACCGTCCATGGCCATCTACCAACTGCTTGAGCATTACCCTGCGTCGAAAGTAGTGATCGGCGTGTCGATCTTCGTGGGCTTCGTGCTGTTCCTGACGCCTGCGGATTCCGGCGCGGTGATGATGGCCAACCTTTCCTGCAAAGGCGGCAACGTGGATGAAGACGCGCCGCACTGGTTGCGCATCTTCTGGTCGGCGGTGATCACCCTGGTGACCATCGGCCTGCTGTTTGCCGGTAACTTCGAAGCCATGCAAACCATGGTGGTGCTGGCAGGGCTGCCGTTCTCGGTGGTGCTGGTGTTCTTTATGTTCGGTTTGCACAAGGCCATGCGCCAGGACGTGGCCATCGAACAGGAGCAGGCGCAATTGGCTGAACGCGGGCGTCGTGGTTTCAGCGAACGCTTGACCGCCCTGGACCTGCAACCGAGCCAGGCCACCGTGCAGCGCTTTATGGACAAGCACGTAACGCCGGCGTTGGAAGAAGCCGCGAGTGCGTTGCGTGATCAGGGCCTGGAAGTGCAGACCCTGCTGGGCAAATCCAAACGCTGTATCGGCGTGCGCATCGAGATGGATGAGGGCAACCCGTTTGTCTACGAAGTGAGCCTGGATGGCTACTCGGCGGCACCGGCTGACCTGCCTGAGGAAGAGCGCACTCGTTACTACCGTGCCGAGGTGTACCTGCACAACGGGCCGCAGGAGTATGACCTGATGGGCTTCACCCAGGAGCAGATCACTCGGGATGTGCTCGATCAGTTTGAAAGCCATCGGCAGCTCCTTGGCCGGGTCTATAGCTGATAGTTGAGCTGGCGGCGCCCTCACTGGCGCCGCTTAGCTAATGTGAAAGCAGATCAAAATGTGGGAGCGGGCTTGCTCGCGAATGCGGTGGATCAGTAATAGATGTACTGACTGACACATCGCATTCGCGAGCAAGCCCGCTCCCACATTTGCTTTGCGGTGCGGCTTAGCCCAGGTTCTTGCCCAGCAGGGCATGGTAGAGCTCACTGTCCCCCAGTATCCCCACCACCTTGTTGTTGTCATGCAACACCAGCTTGTTGCCTGTCTGGTAGCGAATCTGCAACGCATCGCGCATGCCGATGTTCGAATCCACCAGCGTAGGTACGCGGCCCAAGCCTTCCACGGCTTGCCCTGGCGCCCAGTTCTGCAGGTTCATCGCCACGCCATTCTGGCGCGCACCCTGGATGGTGTTGCCTTCGGCCAGGTCCAGCCACGAGTCACCACCCGGATCAAGGCACACCGAACCGTTCACGCGCTTGCAGTTGTCCAGCGTGCGCATCAGGCTGCGTCCGCACAGCACGTTCAGCGGGTTGGTGTGGGCGACGAAGGTGCGCACATAGTCGTCCGCCGGGTTCAGCACGATTTCTTCCGGCACGCTGTACTGGATGATTTTGCCGTCTTTCATGATCGCGATTCGGCTACCCAGTTTCAGCGCTTCATCCAGGTCGTGGCTGACGAACACGATGGTCTTGCTCAACTTGCGTTGCAGTTCCAGTAGTTCATCCTGCAAGCCTTGGCGAATCAGTGGGTCGAGGGCCGAGAAGGGTTCGTCCATCAGCAGGATATCGGCGTCCATCGCCAGGGCGCGAGCCAGGCCGACGCGCTGCTGCATGCCACCGGACAACTCGTCGGGCTTCTTGTTGCGCCATTGGCTCAGGCCCACCAGTTCGAGTTTCTCGTCCACCAGCGTGCGCCGTTCTTTCTCTGGACGGCCCTGCATTTCCAGGCCGAAGCTGATGTTCTCGCGCACCGTCAACCAAGGCATCAGGGCGAACTTCTGGAACACCATGGCGATGCGTTTGGTGCGCATCATTTTCAGTTCGGCGGGGGTGCAGGAGGCGATGTCGATCTGACGCCCTTCATGCTCCACAAACAGCTGGCCACGGCTGACGGTATTGAGGCCGTTGATGCAGCGCAGCAAGCTGGACTTGCCTGAGCCCGAGAGGCCCATCAGCACACAGATCTCGCCTTTCTCGATATCCAGGCTGGCGTTCTCGACGCCGACGATCTGCCCGGTCTTCTTCAGGATTTCGTTACGGCTCATGCCCTGGTCCAGCAGTTTGAGCGCTTCGCGTGGGTCTTTGGAAAAGATCACGTCGACTTTGTCGAATCGGATAATGCTCATGCATCACCCCCTACTTTAGCGTCGGGTTGTTTGCAGATACGGTCGAGCATGATGGCGAGCAACACAATGGCCAGGCCCGCTTCAAAGCCCAAGGCAATATCGGCGGTGTTGAGTGCGTTGACCACCGGTTTACCGAGGCCGTCGGCGCCTACCAGGGCCGCGATTACCACCATCGACAACGACAGCATGATGCATTGGGTAATACCGGCGGCGATGCTCGGCATGGCGTGGGGCAGTTCAATGCGCGAGAGCAACTGGCGGCGCGAGCAGCCAAAGGCCTTGCCGGCGTCCATCAGCTCTTGCGGAACATCGCGGATACCCAGATAGGTCAGGCGGATCGGCGCGGCAATCGCGAACACCACCGTGGAAATCAGCCCAGGCACCACACCCAGCCCGAAGAGGGTCAGGGTAGGGATGAGGTAGACGAAGGTCGGCACGGTCTGCATCAGATCGAGTACCGGCCGCATCATGGTGTAGAACATCGGTTTATGCGCGGCAACAATGCCCAGCGGCACACCGATGACCACGCAGACCAGGGTGGCGAACAGCACCTGCGCGAGGGTTTCCATGGTTTCCTGCCAGTACCCCAGGTTGAGGATCAGCAGGAAGGAGGCGATGACAAAAACAGTCAGTCCCCATTTACGTTGAATAAAGTGAGCCAGCAGCGCAATCAGACCGATCAATGCCAGTGGATTGAACCAGGTCAGCGCAAACGTCACGCCGTGGATCATCGTTTCCAGTGTCGATGCGATTGCGTCGAAGTAGTTGGCACCGTGTTGGGTCAACCAGTCGACGAAGGCAGCGATGTACTGGCCTAGTGGGATTTTCTGTTCAGTCAGCATGGTAGTGAATGTCCACATGCGAAGGGGAAAACATCCCAGGCCAGCGCACCGGCCTGGGGTCAGCGGGTGCTATTTGGCGAGGTAAGCTTTAACGGCATCGAGCCCTGGTTTGCCATCGACGGTGGTGACACCGGCGAGCCAGGTGTCGAGCACTTGCGGGTTCTTTTGCAGCCAGGCCTTGGCGGCGGCGTCGGCCTTCATTTTGTCGTCCAGGACGTTCCCCATCAGGGTGCTTTCCATGTCGAGGGTGAACACCAGGTTCTTCAGCAACTGGCCGACGTTGCTGCATTCCTGGGTGTAACCTTTGCGGGTGTTGGTATAGATGGTGGCCTGGCCGTAGTTGGGGCCGAACGAGTCGTCACCACCGGTCAGGTACTTCATCTTGAAGCGGGTGTTCATCGGGTGCGGTTCCCAGCCGAGGAACACGATGGCCTGGTTGCGTTTGGAAGCGCGTTCAACCTGGGAGAGCATGCCGGCTTCGCTGGATTCGACCACCTTGAAGCCAGCGGTTTTCAGGCCGAAGGCATCTTTATCGATCAGCGTCTGGATGGTGCGGTTGCCATCGTTGCCCGGCTCGATGCCGTAGATCTTGCCGCCCAGCTCATCCTTGAATTTGGCGATGTCGGCGAAGTCTTTCAGGCCCTTGTCGTACAGCGCCTGTGGGACTGCCAGGGTGTACTTGGCGTTCTCCAGGTTGGCGCGCACGGTTTCCACGGTGCCGGCATCACGGTACTGCTTGATGTCGTTTTCCATGGTCGGCATCCAGTTGCCGAGGAAAATGTCCATGTTCTTGCCGTCGGCCAGGGACTTGTAAGTCACAGGTACCGAAATCATCGTGGTGCGCGGCTTGTAGCCCAGGCCCTTGAGGATCTCGCTGGTGGTCGCGGTGGTGACGGTGATGTCGGTCCAGCCGACATCGGAGAAGTTGACGGTCTTGCACTGTTCCGGTTCTGCGGCGTGTGCCACGACTGGCAGACTCAGCATGGCGGCCAACAACAACGAGGGTGAACCTTTCATGTGGGTAGACTCCTGTGTCTTTCTGGCGGCATTCGCCGCGCTTTATAAGTGTTGCGGTTGGAGCGTGCGACGAAGCGGATGGCGCGGTGCCGTGCAAACGAGTCGAGACTGATCATGTACCAGTGAAAATCTGACGCCTACAGGGGGCGTCGTATCCAGTACAGGGAGGGTCGCATCCAGTACCGATGACGTCGCTTACAGGTTTTTCCTAAGGTAAAACTGCTGTTTTTACCCGTCTGCACCGCAAAAAACGGCCAAAACTGGCGTTCGCACGCGAGCGACGCTGGTGAGCATGAGTGCGTCGGTGTGAGACGCCGTGATGACGAATAAAAGCTTGATGATGCCGCCATCTGGGCGATCTGAGCGTAGCACCTCGTTCAAGCCCGGCCCGTGCTTATCGAGGAGTTTCACGTTAATGGCTATCAGCGTTTTCGACCTGTTCAAGATCGGCATCGGGCCTTCGAGTTCGCACACCGTGGGGCCCATGCGCGCCGCGGCGTTGTTCGTTCAAGGGTTGCGTGAGCGTGGGTGGCTGGAACAGGTGCAGCGTGTCGAAGTGCGACTGTACGGCTCGTTGTCGGCCACCGGCATCGGCCACGGCAGCGACACCGCTACCATCATGGGCCTGATGGGCGAATGGCCGGACGCAATCGACCCCACGCAAATCGGTGCACGTATCCACACTCTGCGCGAAACCGACACGCTGCTGCTGGACGGGCGTTTGCCGGTGCCATTTGTGTGGGCGCGGGACATGCGCCTGCTCGACGAAAACCTGCCGTTTCATCCCAATGCCATGACCTTGGTGGTGTTTGGCGAGAACGGCGAGTTGCACCGCGACACCTATTACTCAGTGGGCGGCGGTTTCGTGGTGGATGAAGCCCAGGCCCAAAGCGGTGTGGCGGACATGGACCGCACCGAGCTGCCCTATGATTTTTCCAGTGCCGTGGAGCTGTTGCAGCTGTGCAAGACCCACAACCTGCGCGTTGCCGAACTGATGCTGGCGAATGAAAAAACCTGGCGCAGCGAAGAAGAAATCCGCAGCGGCCTGATGAAACTCTGGCGCGCCATGCAAGATTGCGTGGAGCAGGGCCTCAAGCACGAAGGCATCCTGCCTGGCGGCTTGAACGTGCGCCGTCGCGCCGCCAAGTTGCACCGCAGCTTGCAGGAGCTGAACAAACCCAATGTGATCGGCTCGACCTTGAGCGCCATGGAATGGGTCAACCTGTTTGCCCTGGCGGTCAACGAAGAAAACGCCGCCGGTGGGCGCATGGTCACGGCGCCCACCAATGGCGCGGCGGGAATCATCCCGGCGGTGTTGCACTACTTTATGAAGTTCAGTGAAGAAGTCACCGAAGCCAACGTGGTCGACTACCTGCTGGGCGCGGCGGCAGTGGGCATCCTGTGTAAAAAGAACGCCTCGATCTCCGGTGCCGAAGTCGGTTGCCAGGGCGAGGTTGGTTCAGCGTGCGCGATGGCCGCAGCCGGGCTGGCGGAGATCCTTGGCGCCACGCCGGAGCAACTGTGCAACGCCGCCGAAATCGGCCTGGAACACAACCTCGGCCTGACCTGCGACCCGGTGGGCGGCCTGGTGCAAGTGCCGTGTATCGAGCGCAATGCAATCGCGGCGGTGAAGGCGATCAACGCGGCGCAAATGGCGTTGCGGGGCGATGGCCAGCACTTCATCTCGTTGGACCGGGTGATCCGCACCATGCGTGATACCGGGGCCGATATGCATGACAAGTACAAAGAGACATCACGCGGTGGGTTGGCGGTGAGTGCTGTCGAGTGCTGAGACCGAGTTGCCTGCATTCGCGAGCAAGCCCGCTCCCACATTTGACCGAGCACACCCTGACGAAATGCGGTCGAGTGTGGGAGCGGGCTTGCTCGCGAATGCGGTAGCTCAGCCAGCGCTGCTCACAAAGTGAACACCCCGGCCAAAATCGCCACCTTTTAGCGCGTCGCAAATAGATAAGTAGCTTCCGAACGAATTCCTCCACGATCACACGCCTGATGTGCTTTGGGTGACAGACTTCTCCTACGCCCGCAAAGCGCCTTCCCACAAGTGCTACCGATCTGCTCACCCCCCTTGGACCCCGCCCGTTATGCGTCATATCCCGCACTTCACACGCGGGCTTGTATAGACGCGTCAACAGGTCGTTTTCAGGAGTTCTTGAATAGCCATTCAATTTTAGGCATGGCATTTGCTCTATCAATTTCAAAGCCTCTCCTTTCCAGGACGAGTGCAATAACAAGAGCCTCGCCTGAGGCCACCACCCGCTTTGTGTGATGTGAGGAGATACCGCGATGACGTCGACCAACTCCGGGGCCCAACCCCAGAACCGTGCGCCTCAATCCATCGGCTTTTTGCTGCTGGACAATTTCACGCTGATTTCCCTGGCGTCAGCCGTGGAGCCACTGCGCATGGCCAACCAGCTGTCCGGCCGCGAGCTGTATCGCTGGACAACCCTGAGTGTCGACGGCAACCAGGTGTGGGCCAGTGATGGACTGCAAATCACACCCGATGCCTCCATGCACAAAGCACCGGTCCTGGACACTGTCATCGTGTGCGGCGGTGTCGGTATCCAGCGCACCGTCACCCGTGAACATGTGTCGTGGCTGCAAGGCCAGGCGCGCCAGTCTCGCCGCCTCGGCGCGGTGTGCACCGGCAGTTGGGCCCTGGCCTGCGCCGGCTTGCTCGACGGCTTTGATTGCAGCGTGCACTGGGAATGCCTGGCGTCGATGCAGGAAGCCTTCCCGCGGGTGGCCATGAGCACGCGCCTGTTCACCCTCGATCGCAACCGCTTCACCAGCTCCGGTGGCACCGCGCCCCTGGACATGATGTTGCACCTGATCAGCCGCGACCACGGCCGGGAATTGTCGGCCGCCATCTCCGAGATGTTCGTGTACGAACGCATCCGCAACGAACAGGATCACCAGCGTGTGCCGCTCAAGCACATGCTCGGCACCAACCAGCCGAAACTGCAGGAAATCGTCGCGCTGATGGAAGCCAACCTCGAAGAGCCGATCGACCTGGACGAACTGGCGGTGTACGTCGCCGTGTCGCGCCGGCAGTTGGAGCGGCTGTTCCAGAAATACCTGCACTGCTCGCCGTCGCGCTACTACCTCAAGCTGCGCTTGATTCGTGCACGGCAACTGCTCAAGCAGACCCCAATGTCGATCATCGAAGTCGCCTCGGTGTGCGGGTTTGTGTCTACGCCGCACTTCTCCAAGTGCTACCGCGAATACTTCGGCATTCCGCCACGGGATGAACGTGTAGGCTCCAACACCACCCAGCAAGTGGCGATGATGCCGATTCCGCCGGCACTGGTGTTGTCCCCGTTGTCGGGGCCGATGTCGGCGTTGAGCCAGGCGCGCAATGAGTCGACGTTTGCCAGTGTAAGGCTCTGACACCGGGCTGACTTATTGTAGGAGCGAGCTTGCTCGCGAAAAACTCAAGATCGCCGTGGGATATCTGATGCCCCGCGTTATCGTTGGTGATCTTCGCGAGCAAGCTCGCTCCTACAGAGGATGTATTTCAGGCGCCAGAGCTTTGTTTGAACTGCATCAGCGCCGGCAACAATTGCTTGTCGATTGCCTGCCTCACCGCCGGCAAAATCGTCGCGCTGCCGCCGTACATCTGTTCCACCATGCCCTTGAGCGCCTTGGCCCGCGTTTCGCTCAACCCGCGCACCGCACACTCGCAAGCCTGCTCGGCGGTAGCGCCGCTGGACACTTCAAAACCCAGCGAGCGCAGTTGGCCCAGCAGGTCATCCTGGTCAATCAAATCCGCGTGCATCATGACGGTCATCCTGGTGTAGGGAGCGGGAATTGACTTGGATTCTGGTAGGCCCCAGGACTGGCGGCAAGAGCAGAATCCACCGATGGCTCGTATGGCTATGAACAGGTCGTTTTCGGGTTACTTGACCTGGCCCGTAACGGGCACACTGAACCCAGGCACGCAGCTTGAAGGTTTGGTCACCCTCGAAATGCACGGCTCACACAAAGCACTCTGCCCCGATCCCGTCACGGCTGGATCGGGGCTTTTTTTTGCGCGGGCAACCCGATCACCCGGCCGAGTAGAGCAGGCCTGGGTAGATCGGCGTGTTCCCGGCTCAGGGCAATGAGTTTTTCCAGGGTCGCGCCGGCAAACGGCGCCGACTGCGGCCCGGCCAGATCGACATGCAGTAGCATCTGTTCGTTACCCGCCAACTCGCGCTCTTCGCCCACAAGGTGCAGGCTGTGATAAAGGTGCAGGCGCTTGGCGTCATGGGCGATCAGTTGGGTATGCACCTCAACCTCGGCGCCGAGCTTTACCTCATGCAGATAGTTCAGGTGCAACTCCAGGGTGAACAGCGAGTGGCCGCTGGCTTCGCGGTTTTCGCTGTCCAGGCCCAGGGTGTCCATCAGCGCATCGGTGGCATAGCTGAAGATCAGCAGGTAGAACGCGTCACGCAGATGGCCGTTGTAGTCGACCCAGTCGGGCAGGATGTTCGTGGTGTAGGTGGTCAGTGCGGGCATGGCATGAATCCAATTCAAAAGGCTTTTTGTAGGAGCGAGCTTGCTCGCGAAAAACTCAAGATCGCCGTGGGGTAACTGATGCCCCGCGTTATCGTTGGCGATCTTCGCGAGCAAGCTCGCTCCTACAGGATTATTCGGCGAAGTTCATGCCGTGCTTGGCCTTGGTTGTTTTTACGGCTTCCAGCACCGCCAGCAGGCAATCATCACGATAGCGCTCCAGCGCCGAAATGCTGTGGTTACCTAATTGTTCACGGGTGCCATCGACCACATCATCAATCAGTTTTTCAGTCAGTTCAGGCGCCGGCAGGTAAGTCCATGGCAACTGCAACGCCGGGCCGAACTGCGCCATGAAGTGGCGCATGCCAGCATCGCCGCCCGCCAGGGTGTAAGTGAGGAAGGTGCCCATGAACGACCAGCGCAACCCGGCACCAAAACGAATGGCATCGTCGATTTCGCCGGTGGTCGCCACCCCGTCATTGACCAGGTGCAGCGCCTCACGCCACAGCGCTTCCAGGAGGCGGTCGGCAATAAACCCCGGCACTTCCTTGCGCACATGCAGCGGGCGCATGCCGAGGGATTCATACACCTTGATCGCCGCCTGGATTGCCTCTGGCGCAGTGTGCTTGCCGCCTACCACTTCCACCAATGGCAGCAAGTAGACCGGATTGAACGGGTGGCCGACCACGCAGCGTTCCGGGTGGGTGGAGCCTTCATAGAATTCGCTGGGTAATAGCCCTGAGGTGCTGGAGCCGATCAATGCGTTCGGCTTGGCCGCGGCGCTGATCTGGCTGTGCAATTGCAGCTTCAGCTCCAGGCGTTCCGGGGCGCTTTCCTGGATGAAGTCGGCGTCTTTCACGCACTCTTCGATGGTGCTGACAAAGCGCAAGCGGTCTTGGGAGGCTCCGGGCGCGAGGCCCTGTTGCTCTAGGGCGGCCCAGGCGTTGGCGACGCGTTTGCGCAAGGCCGCCTCGGCACCGGGTGCCGGGTCCCAGGCCACCACATCCAGGCCATGGGCAAGGGCACGGGACACCCAGCCGCTGCCGATGACACCGCTGCCCAACGCAGCAAAGGTTTTGATTTCGGTGATAAAGCGCATGGCGACATTCCTGAAAAGTTCGGTAATTCCTTGTGGGAGCGGGCTTGCTCGCGAATGCGGTGGTTCAGTTGGTGCATTCGGTACTGACCCACCGCATTCGCGAGCAAGCCCGCTCCCACAGGGTTGTGTGGTGTCTGTGTTAGCCGCGTTGGGTCAGGCCCATCTTGATGCGGCCTTCGGCTGGGGTCAGGACTCGTGCTCCCAACCGGCTGAGAATTTCACTGGCGCGTTCCACCAGTTGGCCATTGGTGGCGAGCACGCCCTTGTCCAGCCACAGGTTGTCTTCCAGGCCCACCCGTACGTTGCCGCCCAACAGCACCGCTTGCGCGGCCATTGGCATTTGCATGCGGCCAATGCCGAAGCCGGCCCACACCGCGTTGGCGGGCAGGTTATCGACCATGGCTTTCATCGTGGTGGTGTCGGCCGGTGCGCCCCAGGGAATGCCCAGGCACAGTTGGAACAGTGGGTTATCCAGCAGCCCTTCCTTGATCATCTGCTTGGCGAACCACAGGTGGCCGGTGTCGAAAATCTCCAGCTCGGCCTTTACGCCCAGTTCCTGGATACGTTTGGCGCCGGCCCGCAGTTGCGCCGGGGTGGACACGTAAATGGTGTCGCCATCGCCGAAGTTCAGCGTGCCGCAGTCCAGGGTGCAGATTTCCGGCAGCAGTTCTTCAACGTGGGCGAGGCGGGTCAGCGGGCCCACCAGGTCGGTATTAGGCCCGAACTCCATGGGATTCTCGCCGCCGCCGATCTCCAGGTCGCCCCCCATACCGGCGGTGAGGTTGACGATGATGTCGATGTCGGCCTCGCGGATGCGCTCCATCACTTCGCGGTACAGCGCGACGTCGCGGCTGAACTTGCCGGTCTCGGGGTCGCGTACGTGGCAATGCACGACCGTGGCGCCGGCCTTGGCGGCCTCCACGGCAGCGGCGGCGATTTGTTTGGGAGTGACCGGCACGTGGGGGCTTCTGGCGGTCGTGTCGCCAGCACCGGTGAGTGCGCAGGTGATGATGACGTCGTGGTTCATGAGGTGGTTCCTTGCAGGCGGGTGATTTCAAGGCGTAGGGCGCCGTTCGCAGCCTTCAGGGGCTGCGAAGCGGTGATCTGGATGGGTTATTTCGTGGTCAATTGCAGGTTGGCGGCAGCCGGCTTGCCGTCGAAGGTGGTCACACCCTCCAGCCAGCGCGCCTGGTCTTGTGGATGGTCCTTGAGCCACTGCCTGGCGGACGCGATGGCGTCCTTGTGGTCCAGCAGCGGTTGCATCATGCGGCTCTCGTCGGCGGCGGTGAACGTCAGGTTGGTCAGCAACTTATGCACGTTGGGGCACTGTTCGGCGTAGGCCGGCGCGGTCACGGTCCACACAGTGGCCATGCCTTCGTTCGGGCCCAGGGCGTCTTCGCTGCCGGTGAGGTAAGTCATCGCCACATTGACGTTCATCGGGTGCGGGGCCCAACCAAAGAACACCACGGCTTCCTTGCGGCGCACGGCACGGTCCACGGCCGCCAACATGCCGGCTTCGCTGGACTCCACCAACTGGAACTTGCCCAGGCCGAACTGGTTCTTGGCGATCATCGCCTTGATCTGCGTATTGGCGCCCGAGCCCGGCTCGATGCCATAAATCTTGCCGCCCAGCTCTTTCTCGAACCTGGCGATGTCGGCGAAGGTTTTCAGGCCCTTGTCCGCAAGGTAGGTGGGTACTGCCAGGGTGGCGCGGGCGTCTTGCAGGCTGGCTTTGTCGAGGACCTTGACTTGCTTGGCGTCGACGAACGGTGTGATGGTCTGGGTCATCAGCGGGTTCCAGTAGCCAAGGAACAGGTCCAGGCGCTGATCACGTATACCGGCAAAGATGATTTGCTGGGACGCGCTGGTTTGTTTGGTTTTGTAGCCCAGGCCGTCGAGCAGTACTTGAGCCATGGCGCTGGTGGCGATGACGTCAGTCCAGTTCACCACGCCCATGCGCACGTTCTGGCAAGAAGCGGCGTCCGCTGCCATGACGGTGTTACTCAAGATGGCGCTGGCGCTGAGTGCAAGTACGCAGCGGCTGATCAGTCGGTTCATGGGTGGAACCCTCGGCAGGTCGTTATTGTGGGTGCCGGCGTCTTTGTGCGCCGTGGGATCACGTTACGCAGCTTGGCGCCCCGCAAAGCGCACGGCGGCGACTAGCTCTTGCACTGCAGCGACCTGGGCTCTTGAATGGCCGGTTGAACTGGCGTATCACAGTGAGCACGCTGCCCGTACGACGAGAGCGCCACCATGTCCCAGGATGTCTATTTCTTGCTGATGCCGGGGTTCTCGGCCCTCGGTTTTATCTCCGCGCTGGAACCGTTACGCGTGGCCAATCGCTTTCGCGGCGAGCTGTACCGCTGGCACATCTTGAGTGCCGATGGCGCAGCGGTGCTGGCGAGCAACGGCATGTCGGTCAACGCCGACGCCGCGCTGGAACCGTTGAAAAAAGGCGCGACCTTACTGGTGGTGGCTGGCTTCGAACCCTTGCAGTTCGCCACGCCCGCCCTGGAGCATTGGCTGCGCCGCCTCGACCAGGACGGGGTGACACTCGGCGCCATTGATACCGGCGCCTGCGTGCTGGCCGAGGCGGGCCTGCTTGACGGCCACCGCCTGACCTTGCACTGGGAAGCCATCGACGCCTTCAAGGAGGCCTATCCGCACCTGAGCGTGACCCAGGAACTGTTCGAAATCGACCGGCGCCGCATCACCTGCGCCGGCGGCACTGCTTCCATCGACCTGATGCTCGACCTGATCGCCCAGGCCCACGGCCCCGAGCTGGCGATTCAGGTCTCGGAGCAGTTCGTACTCGGCCGCATCCGCCCCCGCAAGGACCACCAGCGCATGCAGATCGCCACGCGCTACGGCATCAATAACAAGAAACTGGTGCACGTGATCGGCGAAATGGAACAGCACACCGAACCGCCCCTGAGCACCTTGGCCCTGGCCGAAACAATCAAGGTCACCCGACGCCAACTGGAGCGGCTGTTTCGCCTGCACCTGAACGATACGCCGAGCAATTTCTACCTGGGCCTGCGCCTGGAAAAAGCCCGCAAACTGCTGCGCCAGAGCGACATGAGCGTGCTGGAGGTGAGTATTGCGTGTGGGTTCGAGTCGCCGTCGTACTTCACGCGAAGTTATCGAGCTAGGTTTGCCAAATGCCCGCGGGAAGATCGGCGGCGGGAGGTAGTTTAAGCCTTGGCGCAAAATTCAATGTGGGAGCTGGCTTGCCTGCGATGGCGGTGTATCCGTTGGCATATGCGGTGCTGACCCGCCGCAATCGCAGGCAAGCCAGCTCCCACATGGGCAGGCGGTGTGGCTTATTTTTTCAGCAGTGCCGAGCACGCCGCTTTGTAGGCTTCATGCTGGTATTTGTTCAGCGTCGCCGGCAGTTCAAAGGCGTGCTTCTTGTTCTGCGCATTGATGGTTTGCGGCGACAGCAGCGTCACCTCCACCCCGTCCAGTAACTGAAACACTCCTTCAATCTTGAACGTCGTCGGGCCACCGGCGAACTCGCCTTTCTTGCTGCGCTTCTTGATCGCGATACGGGTAATGGCGTTCGCCTGCACGAACGCCTTCACCTGGGCGGCGAAGGCTTTCACGTTGGCTGCTTCGTCGTCGTCTTCAAGGGCGATTTTCTTGGTGGAAAGGGCGATGTGGGTCAGCGTCTGGTTGTCCAGGGCGGCGAGGGCGATGATGGCCTCGCTGCCTTTGATTTCGATGCCGCAGAGGGTCATGGCGTTGCCTTGAGCAGATGAAGAGGGCGTGAATGGTAGCAGGCTCGAAGCAGTTAAACGGTGTCGACCATTCGTCAGAGCACTGCCTGAACTGTCAGATATGACAGTAGATGTGTGTAAGCCCCATAACCTAGATTCAGGACAGGAACTTCTGCGATTTCAAACCATTGTGAACAGGGAGCTGGCGATGAACATACGCAAGGAAATTAGAACACTGAGCGGGACCGAATGGCTGGATTTTCTCAATACGTTGCTGGCCCTCAAGGCGCGCGGCGACGGAAAAGATGGCTACAACAAGTATGTTCATTGGCACCACGAAGTGATGGTGCCTACGGTTCATCCCGATGAGCCCCAAGACCCCGACTATCGTAACGGCGCCCACTTGGGCCCCGCCTTTTTACCATGGCACCGTGAGATGCTTCTGCAACTGGAAGCCGACCTGCAAGCCATCAAACCTGACGTAACGCTGCCTTATTGGGATTGGACATTGGATGCCGAAGAACCAATGAAATCACCGGTATGGAAGCTAATCGGCGGCGACGGTAAAGCTGCCGATTATTTCAGGGTGCAAGATGGCCCTTTTGCGCACCAATACGGCAATTGGCCGGTGCCGGATTACCCTGAGGACGGCCTGCCGGAGCCGGGCCTGAAGCGACAATTCTCGCAACTGGTCACCTCGCTGCCTACGGCTGCCGACGTGAAGATGGCAATGAATGAAGGTTTGTATGACGAGCCCAATTATAACGCGAGCCCGTTCAACCGGGGCTTCAGAAACCGACTTGAAGGATGGATCACCCAGAAGGGCGACCCGCAAGTCAGCACGCCCGGCTCGCAGTTGCACAACCGAGTCCATCTGTGGATCGGCGGCAACATGTTGGCAATGACGTCCCCCGAGGACCCGGTGTTTTTTCTGCATCACTGCTTTATCGACAAGATCTGGGCCGACTGGCAGGCGCAAATGAAACTGGATAAGCCTGATCTGTCGCCTCACTACTGCCCAATGCAAGGGGGGCCGACCGGGCACAATTACGATGATGTGATCAAACCCTGGGAGCGTCGCATCCGCGACGTGATGGACATCACCACCCTGGGTTATGCCTATGAACCAGGCGTGCCTCTGACCAAGAGGCCATTCAAGTCACCTTTCATGGCTTGAATGGGGCAAGGCCCTTCCCGCGTCTCAGCCGTTGGGAAGGGCATTTATTCCTGCCCGATCGACTCCAAAAACTCCGACCGCTCATCACTCATCCGCGCCAGGCAGTCGTTGTGCGCAATCGCATAGGCCTTGGTGCCGGTCACTGCCGGGAAGGTGTCCACTGCACAATCGGCGTCGCGCAGTTTTTCCCACTTCTGCTGGGCATCCTTCAGACGGGCGGTAATGTCCGCCAGTTTGGTCTTGTCGCTGCCGTAGGTCGAACCCATGCGCTCCAGCAACCCCTGATAGTTATCCTTGAGCAATTGCTCGGCGGTGGTTTTGTTGTAAGTGGCGCATTCCAGGGTTTGCTGGTCGTTCTCAATGCCGTCGCACGGCGTGCTGTCGGTGTCTTCGGCCGCGTGGGCGGTGGTTGCGATGAGTGCCAAAGCCAGGAAAATCGATTTCATTGCGCCGTCTCATATCACGTGATGCGCAATTCTGGCTCAAGCGTAAGACAAAGAACAGCCGCCAGTCAGGCATGTCTGCATAGCCTTTGTCGTGGATTGACGCTTTCGGCAATTCCCCTGTCGTTTTTGCACCCGGCTCCGTCGGTGCCTGGGCATATGCTGGCTCCAAAGCGCCGGCAGACGATTCGGCGCATGAATCGCCAATAAGGGGACGCCTGATGAGCCCAGCCGAGTTGCACGCCGACAGCATCGTTATCGACGGTCTGATTATTGCCAAGTGGAACCGCGACCTGTTCGAAGACATGCGCAAAGGTGGCCTCACTGCCGCCAACTGCACGGTGTCGGTGTGGGAAGGCTTCCAGGCCACGATCAATAACATCGTCGCCAGCCAGACCCTGATCCGTGAAAACAGTGACCTGGTGATCCCGGTGAAAACCACCGCCGACATCCGCCGCGCCAAGGAGCAGGGCAAGACCGGCATCATCTTCGGTTTCCAGAATGCCCATGCCTTTGAGGACCAGCTTGGCTATGTCGAGATCTTCAAGCAGCTCGGCGTTGGCGTGGTGCAGATGTGCTACAACACCCAGAACCTGGTGGGCACCGGTTGCTATGAGCGCGATGGCGGCCTGTCGGGTTTCGGGCGTGAGATCGTCGCCGAGATGAACCGCGTCGGCATTATGTGCGACCTGTCCCACGTGGGCTCCAAGACCAGCGAAGAGGTCATCCTCGAATCGAAAAAGCCGGTGTGCTATTCCCACTGCCTGCCGTCCGGGCTTAAAGAGCACCCGCGCAACAAGTCTGATGAAGAGCTGAAGTTCATCGCCGACCATGGCGGTTTTGTCGGCGTGACCATGTTCGCGCCGTTCCTGGCCAAGGGCATCGATTCGACCATCGACGACTACGCCGAAGCCATCGAATACACCATGAATATCGTCGGTGAAGACGCCATCGGCATCGGCACCGACTTCACCCAGGGACATGGCCAGGATTTCTTCGAAATGCTCACCCATGACAAGGGCTACGCCCGCCGCCTGACCAGCTTCGGCAAGATCATCAACCCGCTGGGCATCCGCACCGTGGGTGAGTTCCCCAACCTCACCGAGACCCTGCTCAAGCGCGGCCACAGCGAGCGCGTGGTGCGCAAGATCATGGGCGAGAACTGGGTCAACGTGCTCAAGGACGTCTGGGGCGAATAAGCCACTGCTCGCTTAATCCTTCACCCGCCGCCATCCGCGTGGCGGGCATCAAAACGAATTTTCTGGAGTTAAGTTTCCATGGCCAAGATCGCCCCGCAATTGCCAATTGAAGTCGACAGCGAAACCGGTGTCTGGACCTCCGACGCCCTGCCGATGCTGTACGTGCCACGCCATTTCTTCGTCAACAACCACATGGGTATCGAAGAAGTACTGGGGGCCGACGCCTACGCCGAGATCCTCTACAAGGCCGGCTACAAATCCGCCTGGCACTGGTGTGAAAAAGAAGCTGAATGCCACGGCCTGGAAGGCGTCGCGGTGTTCGAACACTACATGAAGCGCCTGTCGCAACGCGGCTGGGGCCTGTTCAAGATCCAGGACATCGACCTGGACAAAGGCACCGCCAGCGTCAAGCTGGAACACTCGGCGTTCGTCTACGTGTACGGCAAGGTCGGCCGCAAGGTGGACTACATGTTCACCGGCTGGTTTGCCGGCGCCATGGACCAGATCCTTCAAGCGCGTGGCAGCAAGATTCGCACTGTCGCCGAACAAGTCTACGGAGGCTCCGAAGAGGGCCACGATGATGGTTTGTTCACCGTCAAACCGTTGTAAGCCGAGGACCGTGCCATGGCTTTCGAAGCAATGTTCCAGCCGATCCAGATCGGCAAACTGACCATCCGCAACCGGGTGCTCAGCACTGCGCATGCCGAGGTGTATGCCACCGACGGCGGCATGACCACCGACCGCTATGTGAAGTACTACGAAGAGAAAGCCAAGGGCGGTATTGGCCTGGCGATCTGCGGTGGCTCCTCCGTGGTGGCCATCGACAGCCCGCAGGAATGGTGGGCGTCGGTGAACTTGTCCACCGACCGCATCATCCCGCACTTCCAGAATCTGGCCGATGCCATGCACAAGCATGGCGCCAAGATCATGATCCAGATTACCCACATGGGCCGGCGCTCGCGTTGGGACGGCTTCAACTGGCCGACCCTGATGTCGCCGTCCGGTGTGCGTGAGCCGGTGCACCGTGCCACCTGCAAGACCATCGAGCCGGAAGAAATCTGGCGCGTGATTGGCAACTACGCCCAGGCTGCGCGTCGGGCCAAGGCCGGTGGCCTGGACGGGGTGGAATTGTCGGCCGTGCACCAGCACATGATCGACCAGTTCTGGAGCCCGCGGGTCAACAAGCGTACCGACGAGTGGGGCGGCAGCTTCGAGGGCCGCATGAAGTTCGGTCTGGAAGTGTTAAAGGCCGTGCGTGCCGAAGTGGGGGATGACTTCTGCGTGGGCATGCGCCTGTGCGGTGACGAGTTCCACCCGGACGGCTTGTCCCACGAGGA
The DNA here is from genome assembly GCF_036346515.1 of Pseudomonas sp. AM4(2022). Lineage (NCBI taxonomy): Bacteria > Pseudomonadati > Pseudomonadota > Gammaproteobacteria > Pseudomonadales > Pseudomonadaceae > Pseudomonas > Pseudomonas sp. AM4(2022). The sequence continues at coordinate 124,780 of NZ_JAOTNW010000010.1, read as the reverse complement.
CATGAAGCAAATCGCCAAGTACTACGATGACACCGGCATGCTCGATTTCATCGGCGTGGTGGGCTCGGGTTGCGACACCCACAACACCCTGGCCAACGTCATCCCGAACATGAGCTACCCACCGGAGCCGTTCCTGCACCTGGCGGCCGGCATCAAGGAAGTGGTCAAGGTTCCGGTGCTGCACGCGCAGAACATCAAGGACCCGAACCAGGCCACGCGTATTCTGGAAGGCGGCTATGTGGACATGGTCGGCATGACCCGTGCGCACATCGCCGACCCGCACCTGATCGCCAAGATCAAGATGGGCCAGATCGACCAGATCAAGCAGTGCGTGGGCGCCAACTACTGCATCGACCGCCAGTACCAAGGCCTGGATGTGTTGTGCATCCAGAACGCCGCGACCTCCCGTGAATACATGGGCGTGCCGCACATCATCGAGAAGTCCACCGGGCCCAAGCGCAAGGTGGTTGTGGTGGGCGCCGGCCCGGCCGGGATGGAAGCCGCGCGCGTGGCCGCTGAACGTGGGCACGACGTGACGCTGTTCGAGAAAAAAGAGTTTATCGGCGGGCAAATCACCACGGCGTCCAAAGCGCCGCAGCGTGACCAGATCGCCGGTATCACCCGTTGGTATCAACTGGAACTGGCACGTTTGAAAGTCGACCTGCGCCTGGGTGTTGCAGCCGATGCCGAGACCATCCTGGACGTGCGTCCGGACGTAGTGGTGCTGGCGGTGGGCGGGCATCCGTTCATCGAGCAGAACGAACACTGGGGCGCCGCTGAAGGCTTGGTGGTGAGCAGTTGGGACGTGCTCGACGGCAAGGTGCTGCCTGGCAAGAACGTGTTGGTGTACGACACCATCTGCGAGTTCACCGGCATGTCGGTGGCCGACTTCCTGGCCGACAAAGGCAGCCAGGTGGAGATCGTCACCGACGACATCAAGCCGGGCGTGGCAATCGGCGGTACGTCGTTCCCCACGTACTACCGCAGCATGTACCCCAAGGAAGTGATCATGACCGGCGACATGATGCTGGAAAAGGTCTACCGCGAGGGCGACAAGCTGGTGGCCGTGCTGGAGAACGAATACACCGGCGCCAAAGAGGAGCGGGTGGTCGACCAGGTCGTGGTGGAGAACGGCGTGCGTCCGGACGAGGCCATTTACTACGGGCTCAAGGAAGGTTCGCGCAACAAGGGCCAGATCGACGTTGAAGCGTTGTTTGCGATCAAGCCGCAGCCATGCTTGAGCGAGGCGGGCGAGGGGTACTTGCTGTTCCGCATTGGTGACTGTGTGGCCCAGCGCAATACCCATGCCGCCATCTATGACGCCCTGCGCCTGTGCAAGGATTTCTAAGCCGAAAGTGGACCCGGTCTGAATGTGGGAGCTGACCAGTGTGGGAGCCGGGCTTGCCCGCGATGCAGGCGACTCGGTCTTGAGTGAGACCGAGTCGATGCCATCGCAGGCAAGCCAGCTCCCACATTGATCCGGCCCTCATGCAAGACCTGTGTGGTCTGTGGGAGCTTCACCATGTTGAATACCTTGCTGCCTATTCTCTTGTTTGCCGCCCTGGGCCTTGCCGTCCTCGGTGCCTTGCGCCGGGTGAACATGTGGCGCCGTGGCCGCTCGTCCAAAGTCGACCTGCTGGGCGGCCTTTTGGCCATGCCCAAGCGCTACATGGTCGACCTGCACCACGTGGTCGCCCGTGACAAATACATCGCCAACACCCACGTAGCGACGGCGCTCGGCTTTGTGCTGTCGGCGCTGCTGGCGATCCTGGTGCACGGCTTCGGCCTGCAAAGCCGCATTCTTGGCTATGCGCTGCTGCTGGCATCGACATTGATGTTTGTCGGCGCGATCTTCATGTATCTGCGCCGCCGCAATCCGCCTGCCCGCCTGTCCAAAGGCCCGTGGATGCGCCTGCCGAAAAGCCTGATGGCCTTCTCGGTGAGCTTCTTCCTGGTGACCTTGCCGGTGGCCGGGATTCTACCTGCCGACTTCGGTGGCTGGTTGCTCGCGGCATTGCTGAGCGTGGGCGTGTTGTGGGGCGTGTCCGAGATGTTCTTCGGCATGACCTGGGGCGGGCCGATGAAACACGCCTTCGCCGGTGCGCTGCACCTGGCCTGGCACCGCCGCGCCGAGCGCTTTGGCGGTGGCCGCTCCACCGGTCTGAAGCCGCTGGACCTCAGTGATAAAACCGCGCCGCTGGGCGTGGAAAAACCCAAGGACTTCACCTGGAACCAACTGCTCGGCTTCGACGCCTGCGTGCAGTGCGGCAAGTGCGAAGCGGCGTGCCCGGCGTTTGCCGCGGGCCAGCCACTGAACCCGAAAAAACTCATCCAGGACATGGTGGTCGGCTTGGCCGGTGGCACCGATGCCAAGTTCGCCGGCAGCCCGTACCCTGGCAAACCGGTGGGCGAACACGGCGGCAACCCGCACCAGCCGATCGTCAACGGCCTCGTGGACGCCGAGACGCTGTGGTCGTGCACCACCTGCCGCGCTTGCGTGGAAGAGTGCCCGATGATGATTGAGCACGTGGACGCCATCGTCGACATGCGTCGCCACCTCACCCTGGAGAAAGGCGCCACGCCGAACAAGGGCGCCGAAGTCCTGGAAAACCTGATCGCTACCGACAACCCCGGCGGTTTCGCACCCGGTGGTCGTCTGAACTGGGCGGCAGACCTGAACCTGCCGTTGCTCAGCGACAAAGGCAGTTGCGATGTGCTGTTCTGGGTCGGCGATGGCGCCTTCGACATGCGTAACCAACGTACCCTGCGTGCGTTCGTCAAAGTGCTCAAGGCCGCCAAGGTCGACTTCGCCGTGCTCGGCCTGGAAGAGCGCGACAGCGGTGATGTGGCGCGGCGCCTGGGCGATGAAGCGACGTTCCAGTTGCTGGCCTCGCGCAATATCCAGACCCTGGCCAAGTACAGCTTCAAGCGCATCGTCACCTGCGATCCGCATAGCTTCCATGTGCTGAAAAACGAATACGGCGCCTTCAACGGCAACTACCGCGTGCAGCACCACAGCACCTTCATGGCCGAGCTGATCGGCGAGGGCGCGTTGAACCTGGGCCAGCACAAAGGCAACAGCGTGACTTACCACGACCCCTGCTACCTGGGGCGCTACAACGGTGAATACGAGGCGCCGCGCCAAGTGCTGCGGGCGTTGGGTATCGAGGTCAAGGAAATGCAACGCTCGGGCTTCCGGTCGCGCTGCTGCGGTGGCGGTGGCGGTGCACCGATCACCGACATCCCCGGCAAGCAACGTATCCCCGATATGCGCATGGACGACATTCGCGAGACCGGTGCCGAACTGGTGGCCGTGGGTTGTCCGCAATGCACCGCGATGCTTGAAGGCGTGGTCGAACCGCGCCCGTTGATCAAGGACATCGCTGAACTGGTAGCCGACGCGTTGCTTGAAGACGCCGCGCCGGCCAAAGCCCCCGTCAAGCGTGAACCTGCGGAGGTGCACTGATGAGCGATATTATCCGCCGCGACCCACGGGCCGAATGGATCGCCCGTAACCGCCTGCACCCGTTGCACGCGGCGATGCAGCCGGTGCAACACAGCTGGATGGGGCCCAACGGCGTCATTCGCAAAAACGTGCATGGTGTCGGTTTTATCGGCCCCAACGGCATCAAGCGCATCGACCGCAGCGGTGCCCAGCAGGGCGGCGCGGCCAAGCGCACCGCGGCAGTGCAAGTGCAATTGCCGCTGCATCAGGTGCCGGCCCCGGCGTTCTACATCAACGTGGTGCCGGACATGGTCGGTGGCCGCCTGAGCAGCCACGACCGTGACCTGCTTGGCCTGGCGCGCCAGTTGGCCGGCAGTGACGGCGCGGTGTTGGCGGTGGTGTTCGGTGAACACAAGGAAAGCGCCTTTGCCACGGCGGGCGTCGATCGTCTGCTGGTGCTGGATGGGCATGAGTTCGAGGGTTATGCACCGGAGCAACGCGTGCAGGGCCTGCGCGCTGTGGATAACCAATTCAGCCCGCGCCACTGGTTGCTGCCAGACAGCCGCAGCGGTGGTGGTGAGCTGGGGCGACGCTTTGCCGCCAGCCTCAAGGAACGCCCGGCGACGCGGGTGTGGCAGATCAAGGGCGAGGAATGCATCGGCCGTGCCGGTGCCGGCCAGGAAGACCTGGCGCGGCCGTTGCCCCGTCTGATCCTCGCCGCCGCCGAATGTGTCGACCCGGTCAGCGAGACCCGCCACGAAGTCTTGCCCGTGGAGTTATCCACAAGCCTGGCGCGCAGTTTGCCGCGTATCGAAGACCTCGGCGCGGTGGCGGTCGACCCGGCAGCGATTCCAATGGCCGAGGCCGAGTTCATTTTCTCCGGTGGCAACGGCGTGAAGGACTGGGCGCTGTTCCACCAGACCGCCGCGGCCCTGGGTGCCACCGAAGGCGCCTCGCGGGTGGCAGTGGACGATGGCTTCATGGCGCGTGATCGCCAGGTCGGCGCCAGCGGCACCTGGGTCACTGCGCGGGTGTACGTGGCCGTCGGGATTTCCGGGGCGATCCAGCACCTGCAAGGCATCGGTGCCTGCGACAAGGTGGTGGCGATCAACCTCGACCCGGGGTGCGACATGATCAAGCGTGCCGACCTGTCGGTGATCGGCGAAAGCGCCGCGATACTGCAAGCCTTGATCGCGGCGGTCGAGACCTACCGCAACGGCGCCAAGCGTGATGCAGCCTGAGGATATGACCATGACGATCACTGTATTCAGCCTGGTGTCCATCGGCGCTCACCCTACTTCCGGGCGACCTCGCCGCGCCGAGCAGGACGCCCGTGCGGTCGAGTTGGGGCTGCAACTGGCTGGGGATAAGTTGCAAGTGCTGCACGCCGGCAACATCGCCGAACCGACCCTGCGCAGCTACCTGGGCATGGGCCTGCCGCAACTGCAGGTATTGGAACAACCGGCGGGCGCCGATGCGTTGCCGGTATTGAGCGACTATCTGCGCGATGCGGGAGCCCACGTGGTGCTCACGGGCAGCCAGGCGGAAACCGGTGAAGGCTCGGGTATGTTGCCGTTCCTGCTGGCCGAGCAGTTGGGCTGGCCGCTGATCGTCGGGTTGGCGCAGGTGGAGTCCATCGAGGGCGGCGTGGCCCATGTGCTGCAGGCATTGCCACGTGGCCAGCGGCGGCGCTTGAAAGTGCGCCTGCCGTTTCTGGCGACGGTGGATAACGCCGCACCCAAACCTCGGCAAAGCGCGTACGGCCCGGCGCAACGCGGTGAATTGGCGGCCCATGAGGTCGAGGTTGAAGACGATGAGTTATTCACAGCCGCCGTACTGCAGCCAGCCAAGCCCAGGCCCAAGCGGCTCAAGGTGATCAAGGCCAAGAGTGGTGCCGACCGTATGAAAGCCGCCACGGCCAAGGCCAGTGGCGGCGGTGGGCAGGTGCTCAAGGGCGTGAGCGCCGAAGAGGGCGCGCAAGCGATTCTCAAGCTTCTTGTAGAAGAGGGCGTCGTACGCTGATCCCTGACCACCACCTAACCTTGTGGGAGCTGGCTTGCCTGCGATAGCGGTGGGTCAGCAACCCATGCCTCCGTTGACGTGCTGCCATCGCGGACAAGCCTAGGTCCACATTTTTCTGCATTGCCATTGGCTTACCCACAATGCCTGTTGATCCGCCTGTGGATAACCTGTTCGCGGGTGTCCACAAGCCCGGCTTATCAAGCTCTGCAGCCCTCTGTACGAAAAATAACCAGTCTAACTCGCGGTTTTTGCTCGGGTTTTCACCGGGCCAAAGCCTCGACTTGCCCCCAAAGTCTGTTGGCGCTTTTGTGGATAAGATGTTCGCTATCCGCTACAGGCCTTATAAAACGTGGCTTTCACGGGGTTGGTTGATAATTGATCAATCCCTAAATTTTTGCCTTTTAAACTGCTGGATATCCCCGATTTATGAGGGTTTCAAGGGCTTTTCCACAGCCCGGACAAAGTTGCCCCCAAAGTCTGTTGGTGCCTCTGTGGATAAGGTGTTCGCTTACCGCTGCAAGCCACGCCAAACAAGGCTCTTGGAGGTTTGATCAATAAATGATCAGCTTGAGCTGAAACCCGGAAGTTTGAATAAGTCACGGATTTTCTTGATTTAATTTTCGTCCACGGCGCACTTGCCCACAATTGCTGTGGGTGGCTTTGTGGATAAGTTGTTGGGTAAAGGCTGGAGGGCAGGGCGCTAGCGGCTTGCGCGAGAACTGATCAAATAGTAAGCGGCGACTGCTTCACGTGTAGGAGCGAGCTTGCTCGCGAAAAACGTCAACGATAACGCGTGTTTCCTGAGTAAACGCGGTGCCTGTGAGTTTTTCGCGAGCAAGCTCGCTCCTACATTGTGATCTATGGGGGGCAGTTATTCGTGTGCGGCCACACCTTTGAGGTACGGCGCCGGAGCGGCGCCCAGGTTGTTGAGCATCCGCTCGCTGTACCAATCCACAAAATTCACCACGCCAAACTCATAGGTCTTGGAGTAAGGGCCAGGCTGGTAGGCGGTGGAGTTGATACCGCGCTGGTTTTCTTCGGCCAGGCGGCGGTCCTGGTCGTTGGTGGCGTCCCACACCTGGCGCATGCGTTCCACGTCGTAGTCCACGCCTTCCACAGCGTCCTTGTGCACGATCCACTTGGTGGTGACCATGGTTTCCTGGGCGCTGATGGGCCACACGGTGAACACAATGATGTGGTCGCCCATGCAGTGGTTCCAGGAGTGCGGCAGGTGCAGGATGCGCATCGAGCCCAGGTCTGGGTTCTTGATGCGGCCCATGAGCTTGGCACAGCCTTGTTTGCCATCCAGGGTCATCGACACGGTGCCCTTGAGCAGCGGCATGCGCACAATGCGGTTACGCAGGCCGAAGCTGGCGTGGGCGTAAGGGATTTTTTCGGCATCCCAAGCGGTGGCGCAGGCGCTCACGTGGTCCTTGAACGCCTGGTCGGCGCGCGGGTCGGTAACGTCGTCCCACTCCAGCAGGGTTTTAAGCAGTTCGGGGTGTGACGCGTTGCAGTGGTAGCACTCGCGGTTGTTTTCCAGCACCAGCTTCCAGTTGGCTTTTTCGAACAAGGTGGTCTGGATCGCCACCTTGGTGTTCTCCATGTCGTAGGGTTCCATGTAATGGCTGAGCGTCGACAGGAAGTCATCGATGGCCGGCGGGTTTTCGGCCAGGCTGATAAAGATGTAGCCGCCAGCGGTCTTCACGTTCACCGGCTTGAGGCCGTACTGTTTCATGTCGAAATCGGCGCCCATCTCGGTGCCGGCGAACAGCAGGCGGCCGTCCAGCTCGTAGGTCCACTGGTGGTAGTGGCATACCAATTTAGCGACCTTGCCCTTGTCGCTGGTGCACAAGCGTGAGCCACGATGGCGGCAGACGTTGTGGAACGCATGCACCACGCCGTCGGCACCCCGGATCACGATGATCGGGTTCTTGCCCACTTGCAGGGTCAGGTAATTGCCCTTGGTGGGGATTTCGCAGGTCATGCCGGCGATCAACCACTCTTTCTGGAAGATCTCCTGCATGTCGATATCGAACAGCCGCTCATCAGAGTAGAACGGCTGCGGCAGCGAAAAAGTGCGCTCGCGCTCTTGCAGCATTTGCGCGGTGGCCTTGCGTGCGGGTTCCAGCGGATCGCCCAAGCTTAAGGTTGCGGTGACGTCCATCGTGTGTGTCCTCATGGCCATTCTGTGTGGCCGGCGAATAGTGGCTACGGTTGGTGCTGTGCAAGGCGTAAAGAACGCGTCTTTGTTGGGAGCGAGTGTGGGCCCGGCGTAACGTCGAACCTTATCCATGGGCGACATGGCCCAATCTGATCCCGACGCGCAAGCCCCTGTCTTTGGGGGCTGGTCGCCGTAAGTATGTGAATGTCGCAGATAGGTAAGTGGGTGGTTCTCGCGTTACGCAGAATCGCCACCATAAGGCCGACGTCGGCGGTGGAGAACAACATGTCCAATAATTTCCTGAATCCGGTAACCACCCAGACCTGGGCCAATGGTCGGCACATCGTCCGCTGCGTCAAAGTCATCCAGGAAACCTGGGACGTGCGCACCTTCTGTTTCATGGCCGATCAGCCGATTCTGTTCTTTTTCAAGCCGGGGCAATTCGTCACCCTGGAGCTGGAAATCGAAGGCCAGCCGATCATGCGCTCCTACACGATTTCCAGTTCACCGTCGGTGCCTTACAGCTTCTCGGTGACCATCAAGCGCGTACCGGGCGGTCGGGTTTCCAATTGGCTGCACGACACTTTGCACGAAGGCCAGGAGTTGGCGGTGCACGGGCCGGTCGGGCTGTTCAATGCCATCGATTTCCCGAGCCCGAAAGTGTTGTACCTCAGCGGCGGCGTTGGGATCACACCGGTGATGTCCATGGCGCGCTGGTTCTACGACACCAACGCCAACGTCGACATGACCTTTATCCACAGCGCCCGCTCGCCCAAGGACATCATCTATCACCGTGAGCTGGAGCACATGGCGTCGCGGATCGACAACTTCAGCCTGCACCTGATCTGCGAAAAACACGGCCTGGGTGAGCCATGGGCCGGGTATCGCGGCTACCTGAACCACAAGATGCTGGAGCTGATGGTGCCGGACTTCCTGGAGCGCGAGGTGTTCTGCTGCGGCCCTACGCCGTACATGAACGCGGTGAAGCGCCTGTTGGAAGTCGCCGGTTTCGACATGACGCGTTATCACGAAGAATCCTTTGGCGCGACACCGCCCGAAGCCCGTGCCGATGCGGTGGAGCAGGCCGAGCAAGCGGCGGATGCGCCGGAGATCGACCTGGCAGACCTGCATCAAGTGGAATTTATCGCGTCCGGCAAGAGCATTCGCGTGGCGCCGGGGGAAACGGTGCATGCCGCGGCCGCCAAGCTCGGCCTGCTGATCCCCAAAGCTTGCGGTATGGGCATCTGCGGTACGTGCAAGGTGATGAAGCTGGGTGGCGAGGTGGAGATGGAGCACAACGGCGGGATTACCGAAGAAGACGAGGCCGAAGGCTACATCCTGTCGTGCTGCAGTGTGCCGAAGGGTGATGTACGCATCGAGTTCTGATCTGCTCGTTCCCACGCTCTGCGTGGTAACGCCTCCCAGGACGCTTCGCGTCCCGTCGCAATTGAGGGGGGACGCGGAGCGTCACGGGCTGCATTCCCACGCGGAGCGCGGGAACGATCTTCCCGGCAGAAGGCACATGCTCGTTCCCACGCTCTGCGTGGTAACGCCTCCCAGGACGCTCCGCGTCCCGTCGCAATTGAGGGGTGACGCGGAGCGTCACGGGCTGCATTCCCACGCGGAGCGCGGGAACGATCTTCCCGGCAGAAGGCTGCATGCTCGTTCCCACGCTCTGCGTGGTAACGCCTTCCAGGACGCTCCGCGTCCCGTCGCAATTGAGGGGTGACGCGGAGCGTCACGGGCTGCATTCCCACGCGGAGCGCGGGAACGATCTTCCCGGCAGAAGGCTGCATGCTCGTTCCCACGCTCTGCGTGGTAACCCCTTCCAGGACGCTCCGCGTCCCGTCGCAATTGAGGGGTGACGCGGAGCGTCACGGGCTGCATTCCCACGCGGAGCGCGGGAACGATCTTCCCGGCAGAAGGCTACATGCTCGTTCCCACGCTCTGCGTGGTAACGCCTCCCAGGACGCTCCGCGTCCCGTCGCAAATGAAGGGTGACGCGGATCTTCAGAGCCAAGGTTGGATGTCGATCAGGCCTGGCATACCTGCATAGTTGCGGGCGCTGGAGTAACGCCAGTGTTCAGCCAGGTCCACATAGCCTCGCTTTATGGGGTTGTGATGGATGTAATCAAGCTTCTGGCGCATGACTGCCTCGCTGTAAACCAATTCCGCATGTGAACCTTCCTGCCACAGTTGATAAACACGATCTGTCTTGTGTGCACGCTTGCAGAAACGCAGGCGCTGCAATACCCGCTCCGCGCCTTTGCTTTGCAGGTCGTCAATGATGGTGCGGGCGGTGAAGGATTTGAATTGGCTGACGCACTTTCCCAGATCGGGCGCTTGAGCAATAAAGTGCAAGTGATTTTCCAGGATGACGTAACCAAACAAGTTTAAAGCGTGGTTGCTTTGTTGATATCGCCAGCAATCCAGAAGATGGTCCACCAGGTAGTTACGGGTGAAGAGGGGGAGCCATTCCATGACAGTGCAGGTGAGGAAGTGGGGTTTTTCGGGTTCGGTGATGACATAGCGGCTTCTGCCCACGTGTTCATCCTTGATTTCGGGTGGACGCGGAGCGTCCGAGGAGGCATTCCCACGCGGAGCGCAGGAACGATCATGATTCAGCGTCGCGTCGCAGGCCGGGAGTCTGCGACGCGAGCCTTAGGTGTTAACAGTTATTGGGCGTAGATATGGACAACGAAGTGCTGGCCTGAGTTTGTCAATTCGTAGGCTTTGTCGTAGATGGTCAACGTCCGTGATGGCTCTTGAATGGTGTCCCCGATCTTGGCGTGTTTCCTGAACTCATCCCAGTCAATGACCGTGGTGCTGGTGCTGCCTCCGCTTTGCAGCGTGTTGCCATTACTTTGATATTCCATGATAAAGCTCTCCATTGATGTGCCTTTGCCGCCGATTATTCGGCTGGCGGTGAAACCCGAAAGGTGGCAGATATCGCTGCGTTTTCCTTGCGGGTAACAAGAGGCTAGACAATAAAAATGAGCTGGATAGCTGTCAGAAATATCAAAAAACAGTCTGGGCAATCGGCCAGTACCAACTGGCCGAATTCGTACGTTAAGCGTTCATTACTTCCCGAATATCGGCAGCCAATTCCCTTACACGCTCTTCCTCGGTATCCCACGCACACATGAAGCGCGCACCGCCTTTGCCGATGAAGGTGTAGAAGCGCCAGCCCTTGGCGGTCAGCGCTGCAATAGCGGGTTCCGAGAGTTGCAGGAACACGCCGTTGGCCTGTACCGGGAACATCAATTCCACGCCGGGAATATCCGCCACCAAGCTGCTCAGCAATTGCGCACAGTGGTTGGCGTGGCGTGCATGTTTGAGCCAGGCGTCATTTTCCAGCAGGCCCACCCATGGGGCGGAGAGAAAGCGCATTTTCGACGCCAACTGACCGGCCTGTTTGCAGCGGTAGTCAAAGTCTTCAGCCAATTTGTGATTGAAGAACAGGATGGCTTCACCCACCGCCATGCCGTTTTTGGTACCACCAAAGCACAGCACGTCAACGCCGGCTTTCCAGGTCAGGTCGGCCGGTGAACACCCCAGGAATGCACAGGCGTTGGCGAAGCGTGCGCCGTCCATGTGCAGGTTCAGGCCCAATTCCTTGCAGGTGGCGCTGATGGCGCGGATCTCTTGCGGGGTGTACACGCTGCCGACTTCGGTGGCTTGGGTCAGGGTCACGACGCGGGGTTTGGGATAATGAATATCCTGGCGCTTGAGGGCGATTTCGCGGATCGACTCCGGGGTCAGCTTGCCGTTTTCGGTACGGGCAACCAGCAGTTTGGAGCCGTTGGAGAAAAACTCCGGCGCGCCGCATTCATCGGTTTCGACGTGGGCGGTTTCCGAGCAAATCACGCTATGGTAGCTCTGGCACAGCGAGGACAGCGCCAGGGAGTTGGCGGCTGTACCGTTGAAGGCGAAGAACACCTCGCAGTCGGTCTCGAACAGATTGCGGAAACCGTCGGCGGCGCGGTGGGTCCATTCATCATCGCCGTAGGCACGTTGATGGCCCTGGTTGGCTTGTTCCATGGCGGCCCAGGCTTCCGGGCAGATGCCGGAATAGTTGTCGCTGGCAAATTGTTGGCTCTTGTCGGTCATGGCCCGTTCCTGTGGTCGATGTTGGTGCGCACTTTACCCAAGATTGCCGGGCGCGCGCACGCACTGTAAATGCAAAGTCGTTGGGGAATTATGCACGGTACTCACACCTTGCCTGTCGGACCTGTCCGAGATGGCGCTTTGGATCTGCTCAAGTGGCTGGCGCTGCTGAGTATGGTGCTCGATCACCTGCGCTATGTGGGGCTGAGCCTGGATGAGCTATACGTGCCGGGGCGCCTGGCGTTTCCGTGGTTTTGCCTGGCGATTGCGGCTAATTTGCATCGCGTTCGCGACGCTCCAGTGAAGGGCCATTGGCGCTACCTGGGTTGGTTGCTGCTGTTCAGCGTGATCAGCGAAGTGCCGTATCGGATGTTCATCGAAGATGCCGATACCTTGAACGTGTTGCCGACCCTGGCGCTGGGGCTGCTGATTGCCCGAGGTTGGCAGCAAAAGGCGTTGGTTGATCGAGGCTTGGCGCTGATCGCCGTCACAATGGCGGCCGTGTTTTCACACCAGTTGATGTTCGGTTTCTTTGGTGTATTGCTGCCACTGGCGATATTGCTGGTGTTTCGCCGGCCCTGGTATTTCAGCGTGCTGCCGGGTTTGGTCTGCGTCGCCGCCAATCAGTGGCAGATTCTGCTCAATAGCGGCACGCTTGTGGCGCTGTTGGGGTTGGCTGCATGTCTGATTGCGCCGCTGGCAGGATTGGTCTTATTGCGACATGGCAAAAACGCCAAGCCACCCGCCATGCGGCGCTGGGCCTACGCCCTGTATCCCATGCATTTTCTTCTGTTGCTACTCGTTCGCAAGCTCATCGCCTAACCCACCTGTAGGAGCGAGCTTGCTCGCGAAAGACGTCAACGATAACGCGGGCTGCCTGATTGAACGCGGCGCCCTCAGGTTTTTCGCGAGCAAGCTCGCTCCTACAGTTTGTAGGCACCCAGTTAGCATTCGCTCAGCCCATGTCGTAAACGCACCTTTGCGTGGCGTGCGCAGGCATTTGGCCCGCACGCGCCAGCCCTACCATCGCATCAAAGGGCCCTGCGAGGGCCTCAACAATACGAAAGGCTGGGAGAGACGCGATGTTCAGCAAGAAAGACCAGATCCAGGGTTATGACGATGCACTGCTGGCGGCGATGAATGCCGAGGAGCAACGTCAGGAAGATCATATCGAGCTGATCGCGTCGGAGAACTACACCAGCAAGCGCGTGATGGAAGCCCAAGGCAGCGGCCTCACCAACAAATACGCCGAAGGCTACCCGGGCAAGCGCTACTACGGTGGCTGCGAGCATGTGGACAAGGTCGAAGCCCTGGCCATCGAACGCGCCAAGCAGCTGTTCGGCGCCGATTACGCCAACGTGCAACCGCACTCCGGTTCCTCGGCCAACAGCGCCGTGTACCTGGCGCTGATCAATGCCGGCGACACCATTCTGGGCATGAGCCTGGCCCACGGCGGTCACCTGACCCACGGCGCCAAAGTGTCGTCCTCGGGCAAGCTGTACAACGCGGTGCAATACGGCATCAACACCGACACCGGCCTGATCGACTACGACGAAGTCGAGCGCCTGGCGGTCGAGCACAAGCCGAAGATGGTTGTGGCGGGTTTCTCGGCCTACTCCAAGACCCTGGATTTCCCACGCTTCCGTCAGATTGCCGACAAGGTTGGCGCGCTGCTGTTCGTCGACATGGCCCACGTCGCCGGCCTGGTTGCCGCTGGCCTGTACCCGAACCCGCTGCCTTACGCTGATGTTGTCACTACCACCACCCACAAAACCCTGCGCGGTCCACGGGGCGGCCTGATCCTGGCCAAGGCCAACGAAGAAATCGAAAAGAAACTCAACGCTGCGGTATTCCCCGGCGCCCAGGGCGGCCCGCTGATGCACGTGATCGCCGGCAAGGCCGTGTGCTTCAAGGAAGCGCTGGAGCCCGGCTTCAAGGCTTACCAGCAGCAAGTGATTGATAACGCCCAGGCCATGGCCGAAGTGTTCATCAAGCGTGGCTACGATGTGGTCTCCGGCGGCACCGACAACCACCTGTTCCTGGTCAGCCTGATCCGCCAGGGCCTCACCGGCAAAGAGGCGGACGCCGCCCTGGGTCGCGCCCACATCACCGTCAACAAGAACGCGGTGCCGAATGACCCGCAGTCGCCGTTCGTAACCTCGGGCCTGCGCATCGGTACCCCGGCGGTGACCACCCGTGGCTTCAAAGTGCCGCAGTGCGTCGAGCTGGCCGGCTGGATCTGCGACATCCTCGACAACCTCGGCGACGCCGATGTCGAGGCCAACGTGGCCAAGCACGTGTCTGCCCTGTGCGCTGATTTCCCGGTTTATCGCTGAGCGCGGTTTTGGAGTAATGACTATGCAACGCTACTCAGGCTTCGGCCTCTTCAAGCACTCCCTCAGCCATCACGAAAACTGGCAGAAGATGTGGCGCACGCCGACCCCCAAAAAGGTCTACGACGTGGTCATTGTCGGCGGCGGCGGGCATGGTCTGGCGACCGCCTACTACCTGGCCAAGGAACACGGCATCACCAACGTGGCGGTGGTCGAGAAAGGCTGGCTGGGCGGCGGTAACACCGCGCGCAACACCACCATCGTGCGTTCCAACTACCTGTGGGACGAGTCGGCTCACCTGTACGAACATGCAATGAAACTCTGGGAAGGTTTGTCCCAGGACCTGAACTACAACGTGATGTTCTCCCAGCGTGGCGTGTACAACCTGTGCCACACCCTGCAGGACATCCGTGATTCCGAGCGCCGCGTGAGCGCCAACCGCCTCAACGGCGTGGACGGCGAATTGCTTAACGCCCAACAGGTAGCTGACGAGATTCCATACCTGGACTGCTCGAAAAACACCCGCTACCCGGTGCTGGGCGCCACCGTGCAACGTCGCGGCGGCGTGGCCCGTCACGATGCCGTGGCCTGGGGCTTTGCCCGTGCTGCCGATGCCTTGGGCGTGGACCTGATCCAGCAGACCGAAGTGATCGGGTTCCGCAAGGAAAATGGCGTGTGCATCGGTGTGGAAACCAACAAAGGCTTTATCGGCGCCAAGCGCGTCGGTGTGGTGACTGCCGGTAACTCCGGGCACATGGCTTCGCTTGCGGGCTTCCGCCTGCCGATCGAATCCCACCCGCTGCAAGCCCTGGTGTCGGAGCCGATCAAGCCGATTATCGACAGCGTGATCATGTCCAACGCCGTGCACGGTTACATCAGCCAGTCCGACAAGGGCGACCTGGTGATCGGCGCCGGTATCGACGGCTACAACGGCTACGGCCAGCGCGGCTCGTACCCGGTGATTGAGCACACCATCCAGGCCATCGTCGAGATGTTCCCGGTGCTGTCGCGGGTGCGCATGAACCGCCAGTGGGGCGGCATCGTCGACACCACGCCGGATGCCTGCCCGATCATCTCCAAGACGCCGGTACCGAACATGTTCTTCAACTGCGGTTGGGGTACGGGCGGCTTCAAGGCCACCCCAGGCTCAGGCAACGTGTTTGCCGCCAGCCTGGCCAAGGGTGAAATGCACCCACTGGCCGCACCTTTTTCCATCGACCGTTTCCACAACGGTGCGCTGATCGACGAACACGGCGCTGCGGCCGTCGCCCACTAACAGGAGAAATTCCCTATGTTGCATATCTTCTGTCCTCACTGTGGCGAACTGCGCTCCGAAGAGGAATTCCACGCGTCCGGCCAAGCGCACATCCCGCGCCCGCTGGACCCGAATGCCTGCACCGACGAGCAGTGGGGCGACTACATGTTCTTTCGCGATAACCCGCGCGGCCTGCACCACGAACTGTGGATCCACGCCGCCGGTTGCCGCCAGTATTTCAACGCCACCCGCGACACTGTGACCTACGAAATTCTTGAAACCTACAAGATCGGTGAGAAGCCTCAGTTCACCGCCAAGGCCTCTGGAGAGAAGGTATGAGCCAGATCAATCGCCTGTCCAACGGTGGCCGCATCGACCGTAATAAAGTCCTGACGTTTACGTTCAACGGTCAGAGCTACAAAGGCTTTGAAGGCGACACCCTGGCCGCAGCCCTGCTGGCCAACGGCGTCGACATCATTGGTCGCAGCTTCAAGTACTCGCGCCCTCGGGGCATCTTTGCCGCGGGCGCCGAAGAGCCGAACGCGGTGCTGCAGATCGGCGCCACCGAAGCCACACAAATCCCCAACGTGCGCGCCACCCAACAGGCGCTGTACCAAGGCTTGGTTGCTACCAGCACCAACGGCTGGCCGAGCGTGAACAACGACATGATGGGGATTCTCGGCAAGGTCGGCGGCAAGTTGATGCCGCCGGGTTTCTACTACAAAACCTTCATGTACCCGCAATCGTTCTGGATGACCTACGAGAAGTACATCCGCAAGGCGGCGGGCCTTGGCCGTTCCCCTACCGAGAACGACCCGGACACCTACGATAACTTCAACCGTCATTGCGACGTGTTGGTCGTGGGCGCAGGTCCTGCCGGCCTCGCCGCGGCATTGGCCGCTGCGCGCAGCGGTGCCCGTGTGATCATCGCCGACGAGCAGGAAGAGTTCGGTGGGTCGCTGCTCGATTCCCGTGAAAGCCTCGATGGCAAGCCGGCCACTGAATGGGTTGCCAGCGTCATTACCGAATTGAAAGCTCTGCCGGACGTGGTGCTGCTGCCCCGCGCCACCGTCAACGGTTACCACGACCATAACTTCCTGACCATTCACGAGCGTCTCACCGACCATCTCGGTGACCGGGCGCCGATTGGCGTGGTGCGTCAGCGTATCCACCGTGTACGTGCCAAGCGCGTGGTGCTGGCCACCGGTGCGTGCGAGCGTCCGCTGGTGTACGGCAACAACGATGTGCCGGGCAATATGCTCGCGGGTGCGGTGTCTACCTATGTGCGTCGTTACGGGGTGGCACCGGGTAAGAAGCTGCTGCTGTCGACCAACAACGATCATGCTTACCGCGTTGCGCTGGATTGGTTCGATGCGGGCCTCACCGTCGTCGCGGTGGCTGATGCGCGTCACAACCCACGCGGTGCACTGGTTGAAGAAGCCCGCGCCAAAGGTATTCGCATCCTCACCGGCAGCGCCGTGATCGAAGCCCGTGGCAGTAAGCACGTGACCGGCGCCCGCGTGGCAGCCATCGATGTCAAGGCGCATAAAGTGACCAGCCCCGGCGAGTGGCTGGACTGCGACCTGGTCGCCAGCTCCGGCGGTTACAGCCCGGTGGTGCATTTGGCCTCGCACCTGGGCGGCAAGCCGACCTGGCGTGAAGATATCCTCGGCTTCGTACCGGGCGAAGCGCCGCAAAAACGCGTGTGCGTGGGTGGCATCAACGGTGTCTACGGCCTTGGCGATTCCCTCGCCGATGGCTTTGAAGGCGGCGTGCGTGCGGCCAGCGAAGCCGGTTTTGCCCCGGTTGAGGGCACGCTGCCAAAAGCCTTGAGCCGTCTTGAAGAACCAACCCTGGCGCTGTTCCAGGTGCCCCACGAAAAAGCCACCGCACGGGCGCCAAAGCAATTTGTCGACCTGCAAAACGACGTGACCGCCGCCGCCATCGAACTGGCCACTCGCGAAGGTTTCGAGTCGGTGGAACACGTCAAGCGCTACACCGCGTTGGGCTTCGGCACCGACCAAGGCAAGCTGGGTAACGTCAACGGCCTGGCCATCGCGGCCCGTTCGTTGAACGTGACTATCCCGCAGATGGGCACCACCATGTTCCGTCCCAACTACACGCCGGTCACCTTCGGTGCGGTCGCGGGCCGTCACTGTGGGCATATCTTCGAGCCGGTACGCTATACCGCGCTGCAAGCCTGGCACGTGAAGAACGGCGCCGAGTTTGAAGACGTCGGCCAGTGGAAACGCCCTTGGTATTTCCCGCGCAACGGTGAAGACCTGCATGCCGCGGTCAAACGCGAATGCCTGGCCGTGCGTGACAGCGTCGGCCTGCTGGACGCGTCCACCCTCGGCAAGATCGACATTCAGGGCCCGGATGCGCGCGAGTTCCTCAACCGCATCTACACCAACGCCTGGACCAAGCTCGACGTGGGCAAGGCGCGCTACGGCCTGATGTGCAAGGAAGACGGCATGGTCTTCGACGACGGCGTGACGGCCTGTCTGGCCGACAACCACTTCCTGATGACCACCACCACTGGCGGCGCCGCCCGCGTGCTGCAGTGGCTGGAAATCTACCAGCAGACCGAATGGCCGGACCTCAAGGTGTACTTCACCTCGGTTACCGACCATTGGGCGACCATGACCCTGTCGGGCCCCAACAGCCGCAAGCTGCTCAGTGAAGTCACCGACATCGACCTGGACAAGGACGGCTTCCCGTTCATGACCTGGAAGGAAGGCCTGGTGGGCGGTGTTCCGGCGCGGGTGTTCCGTATCTCGTTTACCGGTGAGCTGTCATATGAAGTCAACGTGCAGGCCGACTACGCCATGGGCGTACTGGAAAAGATCGTCGAGGCCGGCAAAAAGTACAACCTGACCCCGTACGGCACCGAGACCATGCACGTCCTGCGCGCCGAGAAGGGCTTCATCATCGTCGGGCAAGACACCGACGGCTCGATGACCCCGGACGACCTGAACATGGGCTGGTGCGTTGGCCGTACCAAACCGTTCTCGTGGATCGGCTGGCGCGGGATGAACCGTGAAGACTGCGTGCGTGAAGAGCGCAAGCAGTTGGTCGGGCTCAAGCCGATCGATCCGAATGTGTGGCTGCCGGAAGGCGCGCAGTTGGTGTTCGATCCGAAGCAGACGATCCCGATGAAGATGGTGGGTCACGTTACCTCAAGTTATGCGCATAACTCCCTGGGCTATTCGTTTGCCATGGGTGTAGTGAAGGGCGGCTTGAAGCGCATCGGTGAGCGGGTGTTCTCGCCCCAAGCGGATGGCAGCGTGATCGAGGCAGAGATTGTTTCATCGGTGTTCTTTGACCCTAAAGGCGATCGGCAGAACATCTGATCGACCGAGTCGCGGCCATCGCAGGCAAGCCAGCTCCCACATTTGAAGGCATTCGCACTTCAAAAAGGTGGGAGGGGGCTTGCTCCCGATGAGGCCAGAACAGTCACCACAGAATTCAGACAGGTGCTTTATGACAGCTGCCAATGTTTACCAACAACGCCCCACCACCGGCGCCAAGGCCGAGTCGTCGCTGCACCATGCCGACCTCGCCAGCCTGGTCGGCAAGGGCCGCAAGAATGCCGGCGTGACCGTGCGTGAAAAGAAACTCCTCGGCCACCTGACTATCCGTGGCGATGGCCACGACGCCGCGTTCGCGGCTGGCGTACACAAGGCCGTCGGCATTGAACTGCCCGGCCCGCTAAGCGTGGTCTTCAAAGATGAAACCAGCCTTCAGTGGCTCGGCCCGGATGAGTGGCTGTTGATCGTGCCGAGCGGTGAAGAATTTGCCGCCGAACAAAATCTGCGCGCTGCCCTGGGCGACCTGCATATCCAGATCGTCAACGTCAGCGGCGGCCAGCAGATTCTTGAACTGAGCGGCCCGAATGTGCGCGATGTGCTGATGAAGTCCACCAGCTACGACGTACACCCCAACAACTTCCCGGTGGGCAAGGCCGTGGGCACGGTGTTCGCCAAGTCGCAACTGGTGATCCGTCATACCAGCGACGACACCTGGGAATTGCTGATCCGTCGCAGCTTCTCGGATTACTGGTGGTTGTGGTTGCAGGATGCCTCGGCTGAATTCGGCCTGAGCGTTGTCGCATGATGATCATTCCCACGCTCCGCGTGGGAATGCACACCGGGACGCTCCGCGTCCCAAAAGCGGACGCAGAGCGTCCATGGCGGCATTCCCACGCAAAGCGTGGGAACGATCAGCCTGAGGAGTGACCCATGAGCCGCGCACCCGATACATGGATTTTGACCGCCGACTGCCCCAGCGTGCTCGGCACGGTGGACGCGGTCACCCGCTACCTGTTCGAGCAGGGCTGCTACGTCACCGAGCACCACTCGTTTGATGATCGTCTCTCGGGCCGGTTTTTCATTCGTGTGGAGTTTCGTCAACCTGACGGCTTTGACGAGCAGGCGTTCCGAGATGGCCTGGCGACCCGTGGTGAAGCCTTCGGCATGATCTTCGAGCTGACGGCGCCGAACTACCGGCCCAAAGTGGTGATCATGGTCTCCAAGGCCGATCACTGCCTCAACGACCTGCTGTACCGCCAGCGCATCGGCCAATTGTCGATGGATGTGGTCGCGGTGGTGTCCAACCACCCTGATCTGAAACCGTTGGCCGACTGGCACCAGATTCCCTACTACCATTTCCCCCTGGACCCCAACGACAAACCGTCCCAGGAGCGTCAGGTGTGGCAGGTGATTGAAGACACCGGCGCCGAATTGGTGATCCTTGCGCGCTATATGCAAGTGCTGTCACCAGAGCTGTGCCGCAAGCTGGACGGCAAGGCTATCAACATTCACCACTCGTTGCTGCCCGGCTTCAAGGGCGCCAAGCCGTATCACCAGGCGTACAACAAGGGCGTGAAACTGGTGGGGGCCACGGCGCATTACATCAACAACGATCTGGATGAAGGGCCGATCATCGCCCAAGGCGTGGAGGTGGTGGATCACAGCCATTATCCCGAGGACTTGATTGCCAAGGGGCGGGATATCGAAGGGCTGACACTGGCGCGGGCCGTGGGGTATCACATTGAGCGGCGGGTGTTCTTGAACGCCAATCGCACTGTCGTTCTTTAGATCGCTATCGCAGGCAAGCCAGCTCCCACACGCTTGAATGTGTGAACCCGATCCACTGTGGGAGCTGGCTTGCCAGCGATGAGGCCCTTACAAGCAACACAGAAACAGCATCTGTACCCGAGCACTTAACGCGCTGCCCATCCAAGCGGCAACGCAGTTCCATAAAAACAACAGCGAGGTGAAAGCATGTCTGGTAATCGTGGTGTCGTGTATCTCGGCAACGGCAAGGTCGAAGTACAGAAAATCGACTATCCCAAAATGCAGGACCCCCGTGGCAGGAAGATTGAGCACGGCGTCATCCTGCGCGTGGTCTCCACCAACATCTGCGGCTCCGACCAACACATGGTGCGCGGCCGCACCACGGCCCAGACCGGCCTGGTGCTGGGGCACGAAATCACCGGTGAAGTGATCGAGAAGGGCAGCGACGTCGAGAACCTGAAAATCGGTGACCTGGTATCCGTTCCTTTCAACGTGGCGTGCGGCCGCTGCCGTTCGTGTAAGGAACAACACACCGGCGTGTGCCTGACCGTCAACCCGGCGCGTGCCGGTGGTGCCTACGGCTACGTCGACATGGGCGACTGGACCGGTGGCCAGGCCGAGTACGTGCTGGTGCCGTACGCCGACTTCAACCTGCTCAAACTGCCGGATCGCGACAAGGCCATGGAGAAGATCCGTGACCTGACCTGCCTCTCCGACATCCTGCCCACCGGCTACCACGGCGCCGTCACTGCCGGCGTTGGCCCAGGCAGTACTGTCTACATCGCCGGTGCCGGCCCGGTCGGATTGGCAGCTGCCGCCTCTGCACGCTTGCTCGGCGCAGCGGTGGTGATCATCGGCGACGTCAACTCGATCCGCCTGGCCCACGCCAAGGCCCAAGGTTTTGAAATCGTCGACCTGTCTACCGACACCCCGCTGCACGAACAGATTGCCGCGTTGCTCGGCGAGCCGGAAGTGGACTGCGCCGTTGACTGCGTGGGCTTTGAAGCACGCGGCCACGGCCACGATGGCGTCAAGGCCGAAGCCCCGGCCACGGTGCTCAACTCGCTGATGGGCGTGGTGCGCGTGGCGGGTAAGATCGGTATCCCAGGTCTGTATGTGACCGAAGATCCAGGTGCGGTCGATGCCGCCGCGAAAATGGGCAGCCTGAGCATTCGCTTCGGCTTGGGTTGGGCCAAATCCCACAGCTTCCACACCGGGCAAACACCCGTGATGAAGTACAACCGCCAACTGATGCAGGCGATCATGTGGGACCGTATCAACATCGCCGAAATCGTCGGCGTGCAGGTGATCAGCCTGGATGATGCGCCACGCGGGTATGGCGAGTTCGATGCGGGTGTGCCGAAGAAGTTTGTGATTGATCCGCATAGTTTATTTAGTGCAGCTTGAGTTCAAGATAAAAGGGCGGCCAATGGCCGCCCTACTGTACTATTTGAAACTAAGACTTTCATGGTGAGGGAATGCTTGTTTAGCGTCTATGAACTCACCACGCACGGGCCATGTTTTGAGGTGTAGTGAGCATGGAGCGTTTATTTGAACGAGCAACTTATATGCGTGCAGTACTTATTGATCGTGCCGGCTGTATTAGTAGTGGTTTCGTTTTCCCAAGTGCCAGCATCCGGTGCAGGTAGCTGATCGACGCGTTTAACCAGTCGGATTCGAGCATCCTCTCCCGCGCCCACATAGTCACATCTGATATATGCGACAGTTGTGCCCGGTTTTTCTTTTTCATTGGGATCCTCCGATCCCGGAGTACTTGAAATTACCCGTTGCGCCAGTGTGACCCTGTCAAAATGTAGTCCTGCGTCCAGGTAAGACTTTTCTGCGTCGGGTGCGCCGGGCTGATTGGTGCCTTTCCAGTTATCAAAATGGTACGTGTAAGCTCCGTTTATCACGGACCCCTTGACTTGACTGAGATCTGGACAGCTTTCCGCCGACGCGTAAGTGGTTCCAAATATCGCGGCCAGCGATAAAAAACCTGTCAGACAGAAGAGACTAAAAGAAGGCTGTTTTTTGCGCGTTGAAGGTTTCATCCTTGTTTACTCCAGTGTTGAAAGAGACTCCATCATCAATATTTAATTTGATGTGCTCTACTGTCAACACTGACAGTTTTTTAGATTTAATTTTAATAATTGTTATAATTAGATTGAATAAGCAAACAAGATGTCTAACCGCGTGACCGGCGATTTACAGGTGATGTGGGAGCGGGCAAGCCCGCTTCCATAGTTTGAATCGAGTTTTGCAGCCGGGGTTCAGCGTGTGGCCAATGCGCCCTGGTACACAGTCGGACCTGTCGGCTGTTTGCTGACCGAACCACCCTTGGTCTCCGAACTCACCATCAACTCTACCGGCTTGCTGATGGTTTCCTGCTGGCGCGGATTCAGGCCAATGATCCCTTTGCCATCCTCCGGCAGCAGTCCAAGGGACACCGGTGCGCCGTCTTTGGGAATCGCCCAGAGTTCAAGGCTTTGGTCCGGTGCTGGCGCCGTGGCGGCAATCGGTTCTACTTCCAGGTAATCCTTGTGGGCCATGATTTGTGCGGCCGGCTGCTGGGTCGTGGTCACCAATGTCGCCGCGGATTTGACGCTGTCCTGGGTGTAGAGCGCGCCGCCGATACCGGCAACCACCACCACGCAGGCGCCGATGAACAGGCGAGGGCGGCTCCAGAAAGCAGGCTTGTGCTCAATCACTGGGGGTTGGATCGCAGTCATAAGTCTCTTCTCGACAAATTTTGTAGTCAGTTCATGGACCCGCTTATCCTCGATGGGTTCCTGAGGGGCTTTGGAACAACCGACGGGATACCCAGTCCAACGCCTGATTTACCCCTATATCCAGAGGTTGTTTCGATGAAGATTTCACGCGGTTTTGCCCTGTCCTGCCTGTTGACCGTGGCCGCCGGCCCGGTATTCGCCGCAGGTTTCAGCCTTGGCGATGCAGCCAACGCCATTTCCGGCATGCAGGGTGGCAACAACAAGGCCGCTGCCGCCGCGCCCACGTCGCAGACGGCCGACCTGCTGACGGCCTTGACCTCGCAACTGAACATCACCCCCGAGCAAGCGGTGGGCGGCACGGGCGCCATGCTGGGCCTGGCCAAGAACAAATTGAGCGGCAATGACTTCTCGCAGCTGAGTAACAGTGTGCCGGGCCTCGACAAGCTGTCGGGTAATAACGCATTGGGCAGCCTCGGTGCCTTGAGCGGGATGCTCGGCCAAACCGGCGGCAGCAAGACCAGCGGCCTGGACGGCCTGCTGGGCAACGTGAAAAGCACCAACGACCTGAACACCGCCTTCAGCGCCTTGGGCATGGACAGCGGCATGGTCGGCCAGTTTGCCCCGGTGATCCTGAAATACCTCGGCGGCGAGGGCGCCAGCAGCTCCGTACTGGGCAAATTGGCTCAGGCTTGGGGCACCGGCAGCTAAGGCTCCTCGCGCAGTTGCTCGATGCGCGCATCCTTTTCCATCCAGAGCTGGTTGACCCAGTTCTGGACGGTCTGGCGAAACGCCGGGTCGTTCTCGTAATCCCCTTGCCACAACGCCGGGTCCAGCTCGCGGGTACGGATATCCACGATCACCTTCGGCACCGCGCCGCTGATCAGATCCCAGAACCCCGGAATCTTTTGTTGCGGGTAGACCACGGTCACGTCGAGTACCGCGTCCAGCTGTTCACCCATTGCTGCCAGCACAAACGCCACACCGCCTGCCTTGGGCTTGAGTAGTCGAGTAAAGGGTGAACGCTGCTGCGCGCGCTTGGCCTCGCTGAAGCGCGTGCCTTCCAGGTAATTGACCACCGTCACCGGCTGGCGCTTGAACAGCTCGCAGGCCTCTTTGGTGATTTTCAGATCCTGTCCTGCCAGTTCCGGGTGCTTGGCCAGGAATGCCTTGGTGTAGCGCTTCATGAACGGGTAATCCAGCGCCCACCAGGCCAGGCCGAGGAAGGGCACCCAGATCAATTCTTTTTTCAGGAAGAATTTGAAGAACGGCGTGCGCCGGTTCAGCGCCTGGATCAGCGCTGGGATATCCACCCAGGATTGATGGTTGCTGATGACGAGGTAGGAGGTATCACTACGCAGGTCCTCACCGCCGCGAATATCCCATTGGGTTGGAATGCACAGCGAGAAAATCAGCTTGTCGATCTCGGCCCAGGTCTCGGCGATCCACATTACCGCCCAGGACGCATAGTCACGCGAGCGGCCTGGCGCCACCAGTTTGAGCAGGGCGAAGACCATCAAGGGGCCGATCAGGATCAGCGTGTTGAGCAACAGCAGCAGTGTAACCAAACAGCCGGTGAGCAGGCGGCGCATAAGCAACTCTTGGAATTTTGTGGGCGGGCCATCATAAGCAAGGTGAGTCTAGAGGCCAAATCGCAAAATGCCGTACGAATGTTTCACACTGTGCGCGATATGCTCGGTCATCCAACTAAGTGCCGTGTTTGCGGTCTAGACTCCGCCCACTTCTTTCGAGGAAATCCTGCCGTGAAATTACTCCTTGCTGCGTTCGCTCTGGTTGCCGTCCCTGTCATGGCGGCCGAGCCCACGCTCTACGGTCGCTACGAATACATCCAGTTGCCGGAGATCGGCCAGACCTTCAAGGCCAAGATGGACACCGGCGCACTGACCGCCTCGCTGTCGGCGCGCGACATCGAAACCTTTCAGCGCGGCGGCGATGACTGGGTGCGCTTCCGCCTCGGCGGTGAGGATGCGGGTAACAAGGTCTATGAGCACAAGGTGTCGCGCATCAGCAAGATCAAGAGCCGCGCCGATGAGGACGACGACAAGGACGACGCCAGCGTGGCCAAGCGCCCGGTAATCGATCTGGAGATGTGTCTGGGCGACGTCAAGCGCACCGTCGAGGTCAACCTCACCGACCGCAGCAGCTTCAACTACCCGCTGCTGATCGGCGCCAAGGCCCTGCGTGAATTTGGCGCTGCGGTAAACCCGGCACGTCGCTACACTGCCGACAAACCGGACTGCTGATTGAACCCATGCCGCACATCCTGATTGTCGAAGACGAAGCGGCGATAGCCGACACGCTGATTTTTGCCCTGCAAGGCGAGGGCTTCACCACCACCTGGCTGACCCTCGGCCAGGCGGCGCTGGACTATCAGCGCCAGACGCCGGCCGACCTGATCATCCTCGACATCGGCCTGCCGGACATCACCGGCTTTGAAACCTGCAAGCAAGTGCGCCGCTTCAGTGAAGTGCCGGTGATGTTCCTCAGCGCACGGGATGCGGAGATCGACCGGGTGGTGGGGCTGGAGATCGGCGCCGATGATTATGTGGTCAAGCCTTTCAGTCCGAGGGAAGTGGCGGCGCGGGTCAGGGCGATTCTCAAGCGGGTTGGCCCAGGTGTGGCGCCGACGCTGTTCCAGGTAGATCTGGAGCGCATGCAGATTCTCTATCGCGGCCAACCCTTGAGCCTCACGCGTCATGAGTTCCGCCTGCTGCAAAGTCTGCTGGAACAACCTGAGCGCGTGTTCAGTCGCGAACAACTGCTGGACGCGGTGGGCGTACCCGCCGATGCCGGTTATGAGCGCAATATCGACAGCCATATCAAGAGTGTGCGCAGCAAACTCAGGAGCGTGGCGGCGGATGCCGAGCCGATCCAGACCCATCGTGGCCTCGGCTATAGCTACAGCCCGAGCCACAGCTGATGCGCCTGGGGCTGCGGATTTTCCTGGTGTATGCGCTGTTTATCGGCCTGACCGGCTACTTTGTGCTCAACACCGTGATGAAGGAAATCCGCCCCGGCGTGCGCCAGTCCACCGAAGAAACATTGGTGGACACCGCCAACCTGTTGGCTGAAATCCTGCGTGCAGACGTTAAAAACGGCACCCTCGGCCAGAGTCATTGGCCAGCGCTGCTCAAGGCTTATGGCAACCGTCAGCCGGGTGCGGTGATCTGGGGCCTGCCGAAAAATCAGGTCAACCATCGCATTTACGTAACCGACGCCACGGGCAGGGTATTGCTCGATTCCAGCGGTGAAGCAGTCGGCCAGGACTATTCGAAATGGAACGACGTGTACCTGACTCTGCGTGGCGAATACGGTGCGCGCTCCACCCGCAGCGACGCGGACGATCCCAGCTCATCGGTGATGCATGTGGGGGCGCCGATTCGTGATAACGGCCAGATCATCGGCGTGGTCACGGTGGCCAAGCCCAACAGCTCCTTGCAACCCTACGTGGATCGCACTGAGCGGCGCCTGCTGTGGTACGGCGCCGGGCTGGTCACCCTGGGGCTGCTGCTGGGCGCGCTATTGTCGTGGTGGCTGACGGCGGCGCTCAGACGTCTTACCGCCTATGCCGAAGCCGTGAGCGAGGGCCGCCGCGCCGAGTTGCCGCATTATCGCGGCGGCGAGCTCAAACAGTTATCCACCGCCGTGGAACACATGCGCACGCAGCTGGAAGGCAAGGCGTACGTAGAGCGCTACGTGCATACGCTGACCCATGAATTGAAAAGCCCGTTGGCGGCGATTCGCGGGGCGGCGGAGTTGTTGCAGGGCGATATGAGCCACGAGCAGCAGCAGCGTTTCGTCGGTAATATCGACAGCGAAAGCGCGCGCCTGCAACAGTTGATCGAACGCCTGTTGAACCTGGCCCAGGTGGAGCAGCGCCAGGGTCTGGAAGAGCAGTCGAGCATTCCTTTGGCAGCCCTGGTTGAGGATGTGCTGAAGGCTCAATGTGCACGGGTCGAAGGCGCCGGCTTGCACGTCGAGCAGGCCATCGCCGCTGATGTGCGGGTGTTTGGCGAACCCTTCCTGCTGCGCCAGGCCCTGGGCAACCTGCTGGACAATGCTCTGGATTTCACCCCGCCCGGCGGCACGCTGAGGTTTAGCGCGCAGGTGCGACATAACGCAGTCCAGGTCAGTCTGTTCAACCAGGCGGAGGCGATTCCCGATTACGCCTTGCCGCGCCTGAGCGAGCGCTTCTACTCGCTGCCGCGCCCAGCCAGCGGGCGCAAAAGTACGGGCCTGGGGCTCAACTTTGTCGAAGAAGTGATGAAGCTGCACGGCGGTACCCTGCAGATCGGCAACGTACCGGGCGGCGTGCAAGCGGTGCTGCATCTCCACACAGTCTCCACATTGCCCACATAAATCCCTCATACCGGCTGGGCAGACTCTCCCCATCAAAACAGGGAGAGACCCATGAACCGCAACCTGCTTTTCAAATTGGGCGCGATTGCGCTGCTGATCCTGCTGTTGCTCATTCCGTTGCTGATGATCAACGGCATCATCAGCGACCGTCAGCAATTGCGCGACGGCGTGTTGATGGACATTGCCCGCAGTTCAAGCTTTGCCCAGCGCCTCACCGGGCCGGTGATGGTGGTGCCGTATCGTAAGACCGTGCGTGAGTGGAAGCTCAATGAAAAGCTCAACAAACGCTACGAAGAAACCCGTGAAGAACGCGGCCGTTTGTATTTCCTGCCGGACCGTTTTGAGCTCGACGGCAAGGTGCAGACCGAACTGCGCTCGCGGGGCATCTACCAGGCGCGGCTGTTCCATGCCGACAACCGTATCAGCGGGCGTTTCGAGTTGCCTGCGCAGTTGGGGATCACCGAAGACTTTGCCGATTACCGCTTTGAGCCGGCGTTTCTGGCGGTGGGCATCAGCGATATTCGCGGCATTGAAAACGCACTGAAGCTGGAACTGGGTGACCAGCGGCTGGAGTTCTCGCCAGGCTCCCAAGTCGACTGGCTGGGTGAGGGCGTGCATGTGACGTTGCCTGGGCAGGACAGCAAGAAACCCGCCGTGGTGGAGTTCGCCTTCGACCTGCGCCTGCAAGGCACCGAGCAACTGCAAGTGGTGCCCGTGGGCAAGACCAGCCAGGTGTCACTGGCGTCCAACTGGCCGCACCCGAGCTTTATCGGCAACTTCCTGCCGGCTCAACGTGAAGTCACCGACCTGGGTTTCAGCGCCAATTGGCAGACGACATTCTTCTCCACCAACCTCGAACAAGCCCTGCAGAACTGCCTGGACGGGCAAGGCTGTGAAAACTTCAGCAACCGCAGCTTTGGTGTGAACTTCATCGACCCGGTAGACCAGTACCTCAAGAGCGACCGGGCGATTAAGTACGCGCTGCTGTTTATCGCCCTGACCTTTGCCGGCTTCTTCCTCTTCGAGGTGCTCAAGAGTCTGGCGGTGCACCCGATCCAGTACGCCTTGGTGGGCGTGGCGCTGGCGTTTTTCTACCTGCTGTTGCTGTCGTTGTCCGAGCATCTGGGCTTTGCCCTGGCCTACCTGATATCCGCCAGCGCCTGTGTGGTGTTGATCGGCTTCTACGTATGCCATGTGCTGCGCAGCGTCGCCCACGGCCTGGGGTTTTCGGCCGGGCTGGCGGCGTTGTATGGCTTGCTGTACGGGTTGCTCAGTGCCGAGGATTACGCGCTGTTGATGGGCTCGCTGCTGCTGTTTGGCCTGTTGGGCACAGTGATGGTGCTGACACGCAAGCTGGATTGGTACGGGGTGGGTAAACGCAAGGTGGAGCAAGGGCAATGATCGGACTGCGCGAAGATCAGCGGATGAAAGCGAGGATGGTCAACTTCCTCAATCACACCGCCTCTCACTGTAGGAGCGAGCTTGCTCGCGAAGAACGCAAGGACACCGCTTTTAACCAGACGACCCCCGTTATCGTTGACGATTTTCGCGAGCAAGCTCGCTCCTACAGGGGGCTGGTCAACCCGGCGGCTGAGTCTGCTGCAGCGAAGGCCGCTGGCTGACCTCGGCGTACCAGGCGGCAAGCTTGGGAGTGTCCGAGCGCCATTGCATATCCGGGTGGCGAAAGTCGATATAGCCCAGTGCACAGGCCACGCTGATGGCGGCGATGTCGAAGTGGCTGGCCAATTCGGCAATGGCGTCCCGCTCCAGCTCGGCGAGGGCGCGGCGGATCTTGTTGCGCTGTTCATCCAGCCAGGGAGCCCAGTGTTTTTCTGGCGGGCGCATGGCGGTCTCGTAACGTACCAGCACGGCGGCATCCATGATGCCGTCAGCCATCGAGGCCAGGGTCAGGCGCCGCCAGCGGGCCGAGCCGTCGCGGGGAATCAGCGGGTTGCCAACATGCTGGTGGTCGAAGTAATCGAGAATCACCCGGCTGTCGTGCAATACCGAACCGTCGGCCAGGCGCAGGGCCGGGATCTTGCCCGTGGGGTTGCCTTGCAGCACCTCGGCGTCCGGGGTGATGGGGGTGGGCATGCAAGCGTGCAGGGCCACCCGGTCCTGTTGGCCGGTCTCGATCAGCAGCACGCGGACTTTGCGCACGAACGGTGACGCGGGGTTGTGGAACAAGGTCATGCTGGGCGCGGACATGGGCATTCCTCTGTAGGAGCGAGCTTGCTCGCGAATAACGCCAACGATAACGCAGCTCACCTGGTTTAACGCGGTGCTCTCAGGTTTTTCGCGAGCAAGCTCGCTCCTACAGTAGTTTGTAGACGGCAATGGCCGCGGGTATGCCCAACCCGACCCAACTCAACGAATCCCACCACCCATCCCCCAGCAACGCCGCAAACAACCCGGCAGCACTGAGCAGGCCAATCCCCAGCGGTATGGCAAAGACCTTCCAGAAATTCGACTGCCGCGGCTTCATACCCTGGCCGCCTTGCGCCGTACGATCCATAAGTAAATGCCGCTCACCAGCACGATGATGGTCAGCACATCCAGTACCGCCCACAGGATCTTCATTGGCATACCGCCGTAATCACCGAAATGCAGGGGTTGGGACATGCCCATGGCATCCATGTACCACGGCCGTTCGGCGATGGCGGTGACGGCCAGGGTACTGGCGTCGATCAGTACCGGTGTCAACAGGTGAGAGGTCAGGTGGGTGCTGCCCTTCATGAACACGGCGTAGTGATGTTCGCTGGAAAAACGCGTGCCGGGGAAGGCGATAAAGTCCGGCTCCATACCCGGAGCGGCCTTGGCGGCAATGCTCAACAGCTCGGTGGCGGGCGCGCGCTGGGTCAGCGGCGGGGCGTTCTTATAGGGTTCGATCATGGCGCTGAGGCTGTCCTCGCGCCACGCCGCGATGATCAGGTCGGCGCAGGCGCTGATCACGCCGGTCACACCCACCACCAGCGCCCAGGTCAGGGTGACCACGCCGATCAGGTTGTGCAGGTCGAGCCAGCGCAGGCGGGTGGACTTATCCTGGCGCACCGTGGCGAACTTCAAGCGACGCATGAACGGCAGGTACAACACCGTGCCCGAGATAATCGCCAGCACAAACAGAAGGCCCATGAACGCCAGCAACAACTTGCCCGGCAGCCCGGCAAACATATCCACATGCAGGCGCAGCAGGAACAGGGTGAACCCCCCATTGGCAGACGGCATTTCGACGGTTTCGCCAGTGCGGGCATCGAGCATGAAGGTGTGCGACGAGTTCGGCTCAGTGCCGGCTGTGGCCGCCATGATCGCGATCACGCCGTTGTTGTCGTCTTCGTCCCAGGCAAGGTACTGCATGGCCTCGCCGGGGCGATGGGCCTGGGCTTTCGCCACAAGCTGCTCGAGGTTGAGCCGGGGCGTATCGGCAGGCATCTGCGCCAGTTCGGGCTCATTGCCCAGCAGGTGGTCGATCTCGTGGTGAAACACCAACGGCAGGCCGGTGAGGGCGAGCAATAGCAGGAATACGGTGCAGATCAGGCTGGTCCAGGTGTGGATGAAGGACCAGCGGCGGATGGTTTTGCTTTTCATTGTCTAGCCTTCAGATGCACCAAAGCCGCCCTGTGGGGCGGCCTGGTGGTTAGCTCAGCTGATTACCACTGGTAGGTGGCGCTGGCGACTACGCTGCGTTGGTCGCCGAAGTAGCAATAGGAACCATCGCAGGTGGAAATGTAGTCTTTGTTGAACAGGTTGGTCGCGTTCACTTTCACCGACGCGCCCTTGAGACTGTTGTCCAGGCGACCGAGGTCGTAATGCACGGCGCCGTCGAACACGGTGTAGGCGTCGGCCTTGCCGGCCCAGGTATTGGCTTGGTCGCCATAGGTATTGCCGGTATAGCGTGCGCCGAAGCCGATACCGAAACCGTCGAGGGCGCCGGTGTGCCAGGTGTAGTCGGTCCACAAGGACGCTTGCTGATTAGGCATCAGTTGCAGGCGGTTGCCTTTGTACTGACCTTTTTGCACCTCAGACTTGGCCAGGGTGTAGGCCGCGATGACCTTGAGGTTTTCGGTCACATCAGACACGGCTTCCAGCTCCAGTCCCTTGACCTTTACTTCTCCGGTCTGGTCGGTCACGGAGGCGCCACCGGATTGGAAGCTGGTGACTTGCACGTTCTTCTGGGTCAGGTCGTAGACCGCCGCACTAAGCAGGGTGTTGGAGCCGGGTGGCTGGTATTTGATCCCCAACTCCCACTGCTTGCCTTCCGTCGGCTTGAACGACTGGAGGGGGTCGACGCTGGCGTTGCTCGCAGGCTGGAACGACTCGGCGTACGAGAGGTAGGGGACAAAGCCCGAGTCGAACACATAGCTCAGCGCCGCGTTGCCACTGAAATTCTTACTGCGGTCGGTATTGGTCGCGTCGTTCTTGTTGAAGTAAGTGGTGCCCTGGTGCACCCAGTCTTCACGACCACCAAGAGTCAGGCGCCAGTTGTCCAGGGCCATCTGGTCCTGCACGTAAAGGCCGGTTTGCACGGTTTTCTGGTTGTAATCGTAGAACGCGGTGGAGCGCGCCGGGCGCACGATCGGCTGGCCATAGACCGGGTTAAAGATGTTCGTGGTTCCACCGTCGCCGAAAATCGCCAGGTACGAGGTGTCGGTGCGTTGATGATCCAGACCCAGCAGCACGGTGTGGGAGATGTCACCAGTGGCGAAGTCAGCCTGGAAATTGTTGTCCACTGCGAACTGGCTGATGTCCTCGTCCACATTGGTTGAAGAGCGGCTGATGTCGCCATTGGCATCGGCGGGGGAGAAGGCAAACGAGCCTACCGTCAGTTGTTGGAACGCCAACTCGGATTTGGTGTAGCGCAGGTTCTGCTTGAATTGCCAGGTATCGTTGAAGCGGTGCTCGAACGCGTAGCCCAATGCGTAGTAGGTGCGGTCGTAGAAATCGTAGTCCGGGTCGCCGAGGTTCTTGTGGTGGGAAACCTTGCCTAGCGGTGATTTGATTTTGGTGCCCTGGATCGGCAGGAACTGGCTGGTGGTGCCGGTATCGTCACGGGTGAACTGTGA
The DNA here is from genome assembly GCF_036346515.1 of Pseudomonas sp. AM4(2022). Lineage (NCBI taxonomy): Bacteria > Pseudomonadati > Pseudomonadota > Gammaproteobacteria > Pseudomonadales > Pseudomonadaceae > Pseudomonas > Pseudomonas sp. AM4(2022). The sequence goes on along the minus strand of NZ_JAOTNW010000010.1, from coordinate 92,210 downwards.
CAGCAAGGTCAGCTTGGTGTCGGTGTCGATATTCCAGGTCAAGCTCGGTGCGATGTTGTACCGCTTGTTGTCGATGTGATCGACCTGGGTACCGGCATCGCGCACCACGCCGCCGACACTGTAGAGAAACTGGCCCTCATCATCGATCTTGCCAGTGCTTTCGAAATTGATCTGGCGGTAGTTGTCACTGCCGTATTGCATCTGGATGGCGTGGCTCGATTCAGCGCTGGGGCGGCGGCTGACCATATCCAGCAGGCCGCCCGGAGGCGTCTGGCCATAGACTGACGAGGCCGGCCCGCGTAGCAGGGCGAGGCGATCCAGGTTCCAGGTTTCGGCTTTTGGGTTAGCGTACACGCCGCGCGACAGTGGCAGGCCATCGAGGAATTGGGTGGGTTCAAAGCCGCGTACGCGCATCCAGTCGTAACGGGTGTCGCTGCCGTAGCTGGCGGACACGATGCCGGGCATGTATTTGACCGCATCGTCGAGGTTCTGCACATTACGGTCCTGCATCTGCTCGCGGGTGGCTACCGAGATCGAGCGTGGCGCCTCGACCAGCGCGGTATCGGTTTTGGTGCCGGCGGCGGTGCGCTTTGCTACATATCCCTCCACCGGCCCCCAAGCGCTTTCATAGCTGCCTTGGCCGGTGATGTTGGTGGTCGGCAAGGCGACGACGCCCTCCGGAACCGGCATCAGGGTGTAAGTGCCCGCACTGCTTTGTTCCAACTGCAACCCCGTCCCCCGCAAAGCTTCCCGCAACGCGCCCTGCGCATCGAACTGGCCTTTGACCGGCGCCGAGGTCTTGCCGGCGGCGAGTGCCGGGTTGAGGGTCAGCGCCAGGCTGGCCTGGCTGGCGATCTGGTTCAGGGTGGTGGCCAGGGGCGCAGCGGGCAGGTTATAGGCGCGCACACTGGAGGCTTGTTCGGCGGCGATCAGCGGTGTGCTGGCGAGCGGGGCGCTGAGGGCGATCGCCACGGCTAACAGGCTGGGGCGCAACAAGGTGTCTAGCGTGCGGGACATAAGGGCGGCTCCTGAATGGAAATATTTCTCAATTGCCTAGGTGCCGAGCGAGAATCGAAAAGTGATAGGGCCAGGTGAAAATATTTTACCGAGGTGTGCTTGAGGGCCTCATCGCAGGCAAGCCAGCTCCCACAGTTGATGGTGTTCGCAATTCAAAATGTGGGAGCTGGCTTGCCTGCGATAGCAATCGCCCAGGCGCTGCAGGACCTAAGGCTTGCCCTTGACGGTCACCCACCACGGCGTGTGCTGCTCGATCTGCACCGGCAAGGTCGGCAACAACGCATTCAATGCCAGGGTGATGTCGTGCAGCGGGAAACTGCCGGTGATGCGCAGGTCGGCCACATTCTTATCCACACCCAGGTAGCCGGTGCGATAGCGCGCCAACTCCTCTATCACATCTCCCAGCCGGGCGTTGTCGACCACCAGCATGCCGCGAGTCCAGGCATCGGTGGCCGGGGGGACGGCCAGCAGCGGTCCAAGGCTGTCGCTGCGCATCAGCACCTGCTGGCCCGCCTTGAACACCTGTTCCTGGTGCAACGCCTCGGGCTGGGCGGCCACGGCTGACTGCAACACGCTCAGGCGCGTAGCGTCGTCTTCGCGCTTGACGATAAACCGGGTGCCCAGCGCCCGCAGGCTGCCGTCGCGGGTTTGCACGTAGAAAGGGCGTGAATCGTCGTGGCCGGTTTCGACGAGAATTTCGCCTGCCTGCAACACGATCAAGCGGCGTTTCTCGTCGAAGCGCACATCAATGGCACTGTGGGTGTTGAGGTTGACTAGCGTGCCGTCCGCCAGCTTCAGCGTGCGCTGTTCACCGGTGGCGGTGCGCTGGTCGGCCAGCCAATAGTGGATAGGCACGTAACGCTCACCGGCAAACAGCGCCAGGCCGCACACCAGCACGATACTCGCCAGGCCCCGGCCCAGTTTGCGCACGCGCTGGGCAATGCCGTGGCGCGACTGCAGCAGCGCCGTCCGGGCCGGGCCCGAGGCCACGCTGAAACGCTGGTCGAGCATGCCCAACTGGCGCCAGGCGCGAGCGTGTTCTTCATCGCTGGCCAGCCATTTGCTGAACTCTTCCTGTGCCACCGCGCTGCCGTCGCCCGAGTCGAGGGACAGTTGCCAGGCAATCGCGGCATCCAGCACGCGCGACGACACCGGTTTGGAGCCGATGGCAGTCACGACGGCTCGCCATACAGCGCGATGTAGCACTGGCGAATGCCTTGGGCCAGGTATTGGCGCACGCGGGGTACGGACACGCCCAGGCGCTGGGCGATTTCGGCATGGCCCAGGCCGTCGAGGCGGTTATAGAGGAATGCGGCGCGGGCCTTGCTCGACAACTTGCCGAGCAGGCGGTCGATGGCCTTGAGGTCTTCGAGGATCAGTTGCTGGGCTTCCGGCGAAGGCTGTTCGTTTTCCGGGATCAGCATCAATTCGGTGAGGTAGGCCTGTTCCAGGGCCGCACGACGGAAATAGTCGAACAGCAAACCCTTGGCGATGGCCACCAGGAACGCCCGCGGTTCGCGGGGTTCGCGCAACTCATCACGGCCCAGCAGGCGCATGAAGGTGTCCTGGCTCAGGTCTTCGGCACGGCTCGGGCACGCCACGTTACGTCGCAGCCACGCCAACAGCCAGCCACGGTGGTCGCGATATAACGCACCAACAAGCTCACTGCGTGGGGTCTGGACCGACGACAAGGCATCACCGAATAAGGTTTAAACTAACGAGAATTATTCGCGATTGTGTCAGAGGCGTGGGGTGGGCGCAATTGGCGTCTGTCGGGTGATCGTTCCCACGCTCGGCGTGGGAATGCATCCCGCGATGCTCCGCGTCGGGCGCGAAGCGTTAAAGGGAAGGGGACTGTTTGCGCCGTTTCCATTGGGCCAAACGCTCTTGCAGTGCCTGGGGCGTGTCGATCTGTTGCTGCCGCGCACGGCTGAACAGGATCAGCATCAGCTCTGCCGTCGCTAACGCATCGGCGCTGGCATGGTGGCGTTCGCCGGCCTGTAGCCCGAAGTGGCTGAGCCAGTCATCCAGCCCGGCCTCACGGATATGCGCCTGGGGGCACAACAGCGGGGCCAAGTCTGCTACATCCAGGAACGGATGGGCCAGGCGATGCCCCAGGCTGTCCTTGAGCGCCCGGCACAGCATGTGTTGATCAAATGGCGCATGGAAGGCCAGCAGTGGACTGTCGCCCACGAACGCCATGAAATCCAACAACGCCTCGGCCGGGTCGCTGCCGGCGGCGATTGCACTGGGCCCCAGCCCGTGGATCAGCACACTGGGGCTGAGCTTGGTGTCGGTGCGCTGCAGGGTGCGTTCGAACAGTTGGGAGAAATCCACTGCACCGTCCTCGATGACCACGGCGCCGATGGACAGCACCTGGTCGCGATGAAGGTTCAGGCCGCTGGTCTCCAGGTCCACCACGACCCAGCGCTGGCTGCGCAATGGGCCGTTGCCCAGTTCGGCGGGCTTGGGTAACTGCTCCAGGCGCTGCTGTTGCGCAGTGCTGAGCCCAGGTTTTTTGGCGCGCAGCCAGCCAAACAAACTCATAGCTGATACCGCAAGCTCAGGCTGCTTTGCAGGCGTTGGGCCTGGCGCAGGGACTCACGCAGGATGCGCCGGTCCAGGTGGTTGAGGCTGTCGGGGTCGACGCGGTTGGAATAGGGCAGGTTCTCGCGGGTCTGCAATTGATGCTGCTGCATGCGGGTCTGCTGGATAAAGTGGTAGGCCTCTTCATAGGCGGCGCCATCCAAGGGTTCGATCACGGCCTTGTCCACCAACTGGCGCAGGCGTTCCAGGGTGTTATTGGCGTGGATGCCATGGGCCAGGGCCAACAGGCGCGCGCCGTCTACAAAGGGCGTAAGGCCCTGCACCTTGAGGTCGAGGGTGGCTTTTTCGCCATTTTTGCGGGTCAGCACGAACTCGCGGAAACGCCCCACTGGCGGGCGTCGCAGTAGTGCATTTTCGGCCAGCATCCGCTGGAACAAGCGGTTATCCGCCACCTGGTCGAGAATGCCCTGGCGCAGTTGCTCGCAACCGCGCTCGTCGCCCCACACCACCCGCAAGTCAAAATAGATGCTTGAGCCCAGCAGGTTTTCCGGCGTCGCCTCACGAATGAACGCGCCGAAGCGCCGCGCCCACTCCACGCGAGACAAGCACAGCTCGGGGTTGCCGGCCATGATATTGCCCTTGCACAGGCTGAAGCCGCACAGCGCCAGGCTTTGGTTGATGTGCTGCGCCAGGGGCAGCAAGCGCTCACGCATGTCGGCGGCTTCGACGGCGTCCTTGGCTTCGAACAGGATGCCGTTGTCCTGGTCGGTGTACAGCGTTTGTTCGCGGCGGCCTTCGCTGCCAAAACACAGCCAACTGAAGGGCACGCCGGGGTCGCCTTTTTCCGCGAGGGTCAGCTCGATCACCCGGCACACGGTGTGGTCGTTGAGCAGCGTAATGATGTGGGTGATCTGGGTGGATGAGGCGCCATGGGCGAGCATGCGCTCCACCAACTGGCCGATTTCACCGCGAATCGCCACCAGGTTTTCCACCCGGGGCGCGTTGCGGATGGTGCGGGCCAGGTGCACCAGGTCCACACGCTGCAGGGAGAACAAGTCACGCTCGGAGACCACGCCACACAGGCGTTGGTCTTGCACCAGGCACACGTGGGCGATATGCCGCTCGGTCATGGCGATGGCCGCATCGAAAGCGCTGTGCTCCGGGCTCAAGAAAAACGGCGCCTGGGTCATGTGCCCGGCAATGCTTTGGCTGAAATCGCTGGTGCCATCGGCCACCACCTGGCGCAGATCGCGCAGGGTGAAGATGCCCAGGGGCGCCTTGTGTTCGTTGACGATCACAATGCTGCCGACCTGCTGTTCGTGCATCAAGGTCACCGCTTCACGCAACGGCGTGTGCGGGCTGCAGGTGACCGGGTGGCGCATGGCCAATTCACCCAGGCGGGTATTCAAGGAGTATTGGGTGCCGAGGGTTTCCACGGCTTTTTGCTGCACCTGCTGGTTGACCTGGTCGAGCAAGCTGCTGACCCCGCGCAAGGCGAAATCACGAAACGGGCTGGACAGGGCGAACAGCTTGATAAAGGCCGGTTTGTTCAATTGCAGGCAAAAGGTGTCTTCAGCGGCTTTGTGTTCTGTACGGGTCGCGCGTTCACCCAGCAAGGCGGCGAGGGGGAAGCATTCGCCGGTGGCGATTTCAAAGGTGGTGTCCGCCGAGTCTGGCCGTTCACCCACGACCCGCCCCTGCTTGACGATATAAAAGTGCTCGACCGGGCCGCCCGACGGTTTGAGGATGCTGTCGCCGGGGCCGTAGAAACGCAGTTGGCACTGTTCCACCAGGAAGGCCAGGTGCGCCTGTTCCATCTGGTTGAACGGCGGGAAGCGTTGCAGGAATTGCAGGGTGCCGTGGATGTTCTGCAACACAGCGGTTTTACCCGCCTGTGCGAATGCATCAGCTTTACTCATAACAGTGACCGCAGTGTTTTTGTCGTTATCGTGCTGCATGGTCGACTCCTGCGCAGTGGGTGCCCATTGGACGTAAGTCTAGGTCGAGGAATACCGCGCAAAACTAGGGAAAAACCTTACATGACAATCGTCCAAAACCCGTAGAAAGCCCACTAGGCAAACTTTCCGACGAAGTGCACATTGTTCGCCCTTCCGCAGATGTCTGACGAGTGTGCTGGGAGATTGATGAGAACTGCTGAGAAACGTATGTCCGACCACGATATTTTGAGTGATGCCGAGCGCGAGGCGCTGAGCGCCGTGATGCTGGAGCCCGATTTACCCCCCCAACGCGTATTGATCGTGGACGACGACAAGGACGCGCGTGAACTGTTGGCGGAAATCCTTGGGCTCGACGGTATTCGCTGCATGACTGCCGAAAGTGGCGAGGCAGCGTGGGAGTTGTTGAAGACGAGCAGTTCCATCGGTTTGCTGATCACCGACCTGCGCATGGCGCCCAGCAATGGCCTGGAACTGATTCGCCAGGTGCGTGAGTCCACCCGTGCGGCGTTGCCGATCATCATCATGTCTGGGGATGCGGAGGCTCCCGATGTGATTGATGCGATGCACTTGAGCGTGGTGGATTTTTTGCTCAAGCCGATTGATAGCGTGAAGTTGGCGAAGTTGGTGAAGCGGGAGTTGGGGATGGTGTCCTGAGTGTGGGGTGACTGGCCTGGCCGCTTCGCGGGCAAGCCCGGCTCCCACATTTGAAATGCATTCCCCTGTGGGAGCTGGCTTGCATGCGATTCAGGCAACGCGGTCTAACTGACACACCTGATAAAAAAGCCCCGATCTTTCGATCAGGGCTTTTTGTGTCTGTAGGAGCGAGCTTGCTCGCGAAGAATGCACAGCCACCGCGTTTGTCCAGGGTGCCTGCGTTATCGTTGACGTTTTTCGCGAGCAAGCTCGCTCCTACCATTACAGGCCGTTTTTAGCCTTGAACTCCCGACGCCTGCGGTGCAACACCGGCTCGGTATAGCCATTAGGCTGTTTGGTCCCTTCAATCACCAACTCCACCGCTGCCTGGAACGCGATGTTGCTGTCGAAATCCGGAGCCAGTGGGCGGTACAACGCATCCCCGGCATTCTGGCGGTCTACCACCGGCGCCATGCGCTTGAGGCTTTCCATCACTTGGGCTTCGTTGACGATGCCGTGGCGCAGCCAGTTGGCGATGTGCTGGCTGGAAATACGCAGGGTGGCGCGGTCCTCCATCAGGCCGACATCGTTGATGTCCGGCACCTTGGAGCAGCCCACACCCTGGTCGATCCAGCGCACCACATAGCCGAGGATGCCCTGGGCGTTGTTGTCCAGCTCGTTGCGGATCTCTTCTTCGGACCAATCGGTGTTGCTAGCCAAAGGAATGGTGAGGATATCGTCCACCGAAGCGCGCTCGCGCTTGGCCAGTTCGGCCTGGCGGGCAAATACATCAACCTTGTGGTAGTGCAACGCATGCAGGGCCGCTGCGGTCGGCGACGGTACCCAGGCGGTGTTGGCACCGGCCAGTGGATGGGCGATTTTCTGCTCAAGCATCGCTGCCATCAGGTCGGGCATTGCCCACATGCCTTTACCGATTTGTGCACGACCTTGCAGGCCGGTGCTCAGGCCGATATCGACGTTCCAGTTCTCATAGGCACCGATCCATTTTTCCGCCTTCATGGCCGCCTTGCGCACCATCGCGCCGGCTTCCATGGAGGTGTGGATTTCATCGCCAGTGCGGTCGAGGAAACCGGTGTTGATAAACACCACGCGCTCGCTGGCTGCCTTGATGCAGGCCTTGAGGTTGACCGTGGTGCGGCGCTCCTCGTCCATGATCCCGACTTTGAGAGTGTTGCGCGCCAGGTTCAGCACCTCTTCGATGCGACCGAACAGTTCGTTGGTAAACGCAGCTTCTTCCGGGCCGTGCATCTTCGGTTTCACGATGTACACAGAACCGGTGCGGCTGTTCTTGCGGGTGTTGTTGCCGTTGAGACTGTGGATCGCCGCCAGGCTGGTGATCAGGCCGTCGAGGATGCCTTCGGGTACTTCGTTGCCGTCTTTATCGAGGATCGCATCGATGGTCATCAAGTGGCCAACGTTGCGCACGAACAACAGCGAACGGCCGTGCAGGGTCACGTCGCTGCCATCCACGCCGGTGTAGACACGGTCAGGGTTCATGGTGCGGGTGAAGGTCTTGCCGCCCTTGGCCACTTCTTCGGCCAGGTCGCCCTTCATCAGGCCGAGCCAGTTGCGGTAGATCACCACTTTGTCATCGGCGTCCACGGCAGCCACGGAGTCTTCGCAGTCCATGATGGTGGTCAGCGCAGCTTCCATCAGCACGTCTTTGACGCCGGCAGCGTCGGTTTGGCCGACTGGGGTGCTGGCGTCGATCTGGATTTCGAAGTGCAGGCCATTGTGCTTGAGCAGGATCGCAATCGGCTCGGCCGCAGGGCCCTGGAAACCGATCAACTGGGCATCGTCACGCAGGCCGCTGTTGCTGCCGCCTTTGAGGCTGACGATCAGCTTGCCATCGACGATTTTGTAGCCGGTGGAATCGACATGGCTGCCGGCGCTGAGCGGTGCGGCTTCGTCGAGGAAGGCGCGGGCGAAGGCAATCACCTTGTCACCACGCACTTTGTTATAGCCCTTGCCCTTCTCGGCGCCGTTGGCTTCGCTGATGGCGTCGGTGCCATAGAGCGCGTCGTACAGCGAGCCCCAGCGCGCATTCGAGGCATTCAGGGCGAAGCGGGCGTTCATCACCGGCACGACCAGCTGTGGGCCGGCCATGCGTGCGATCTCATCATCGACGTTTTGGGTCGAGGCCTGGAAGTCTGCGGCTTCTGGCAGCAGGTAGCCGATGTCTTGCAGGAAGGCTTTGTAGGCCACCGGGTCATGGGCCTGGCCTGCGTGGGTCTGGTGCCAGGTATCGATCCGCGCCTGGAAGTCGTCGCGTTTGGCGAGTAGGGCTTTGTTCTTCGGAGCCAGGTCATGGATGACCTTGTCGGCACCGGCCCAGAACTGGTCGGCAGTGATGCCGGTACCGGGAATGGCTTCGTTGTTCACGAAGTCGAACAGGACTTTGGCGACCTGCAGGCCACCGACTTGAACGTGTTCAGTCATTGCTTGCCTCACTCTGCGGAGCTTATGCGCTTTATCAGATTTTCATTATGTAGTGCACGGTTTGGCATACTACATGATGACTTGCGGTTGTGAAAATTAGACTAAATACGTCGTTTAGCGACCCACTTTGGTCGTACGGTCACAGCGGAGAACCGGATGTTCTCAAAAAACTATTGGATTGTTCCAGATAAATATAAAAATGGTACACGATTTGTCTGTGGGAGCTGGCTTGCCTGCGATGGTCGTTAACGATCACGCGAACCTTCTGGATAAACGCGGCATGTCTATAATCGAGGATCAGCCAACCGAGGGACTGCGCCATGGACCATCTTGTACTCACTATTATCGCCGCCGACAAACCCGGCCTGGTTGAACGCATCGCGCAGAACATTGCCAGTCACGGTGGTAACTGGCTGGAAAGCCGCATGGCGCACATGGCCGGGCAGTTTGCCGGGATCCTGCGGGTCAGTGTGCCGACCGAGCAGCGCCAGGCATTGGTGGGGGCGCTGGAGGATTTATCCACCCATGGCATTCGCGTGTTGGTGGGTGAGGGCAGCAGTGGCCAGGCATCGGCGTCCAAGCCGATCCTGATGACCCTGGTGGGCAATGATCGCTCGGGCATCGTGCGTGAGATCACGGCGCTGTTGAGCCAGCAGGGCGTCAACCTTGAACGCCTGAGCACCGATGTGCGCCCGGCGCCCATGAGTGGTGATCCGCTGTTCAACGCAGAGGCGTTGTTGCAAGTGCCGGCCACGCTGTCATTGGAGACCTTGCAGGAGGCTTTGGAAACCTTGGCCGATGACTTGATGGTAGAACTGCGTCAGGAGGAATAACGAGCCACAAGGTTATGCATCGAAATCTTGCATGGGCCTGTGGATAACCTGTAGAGACCCGACCCCAGGCCACGCCCGCCGGGCATTTGCGAAAGTTGAGCAAAAAACGAGCAGTTTCAAGGGCTTGTGCACAAATGGCGGGGATCAGGTTGTGGATAACCTTGGGGTGGAACGCTGCAAGCCACGAAGGCTGTGGCTTGCAGAGGTCTGTACGTTATTTGATCAGCGTTTGCGCACGGTCAGCCAGGCATCCAGGCTGTACACCACCAGCCCGGCCCAGATAAAGGCGAAGCCGATCAACGTGCTCGGCGCCAGGTGTTCACCGAACAACAGCACGGCTTCGAGCAACACCAGCGTCGGCGCCACATACTGCAAAAAGCCCAGGGCGGTGTAGGGCAAATGCCGTGCAGCGGCGTTGAAGCACACCAGGGGAATCAGCGTCACCGGGCCTGCGGCCACCAGCCACCAGGCCTCGGAGGTGCTCCAGAACGCCAGCTGCGCGCTGTGGGCGGTCGGGTTGAACAGCAACCAGGCGACGGCAATGGGGACCAGCATCCAAGTTTCCACCACCAGCCCAGGCAGCGCCTTGACCGGTGCCTGCTTGCGGATCAAACCGTAGAAGCCGAACGTCAGCGCCAGCGCCAGCGACACCCACGGCAGGCTACCGACTTGCCACACCTGCTGCGCCACACCCGCTGCAGCCAACCCGACAGCCACCCATTGCAAGCGACGCAGGCGCTCGCCGAGGATCAACATGCCCAGCAGCACATTCACCAGTGGGTTGATGTAATAACCCAGGCTTGCTTCAAGCATGCGCCCGGTGTTCACCGACCACACATAGGTCAGCCAGTTAGCGGCAATCAACGAACCGCTGAGGGCCAGGATCGCCAAGCGCTTGGGGTTGTCGCGCAGCTCGCGGAACCAGCCGGGGTGTTTCCACACCATCAGCAACAGCCCACCAAACAACGCCGACCACAACACGCGGTGCACGATGATCTCGGCGGCGGGCACGCTGGCGATGGCTTTGAAGTAGAGCGGGAACAGACCCCAGATGACATAGGCGCTCAGGCCCAGGATGTACCCCTTGCGGGGGTTGGCGGCTTGCATTGCAGAATCCTTGCTTAGGCAGCTAACAAAGCGCAATTGTAAGGATATTTGTCAGACAACGCTCGTTCCCTCGCTCTGCGTGGTAACGCCGCCTTGGACGCTCTGCGTCTGCTCTTAAATCGTGACGCGGAGCGTCACAGGATGCGCGCCCACGCAGAGCGTGGGGGCGAGCATGGACAGCCAGCTCCCACAGGAGGTAGGGCCAGGTCAGAAGAGTTTTAGCGGTTCTTCGTTGAGCGCCGACAGTTGCTCACGCAACGCCAGCACCTGGTCACCCCAATACCGTTCGCTGCCAAACCACGGAAAGCTATGGGGAAACGCCGGGTCGTCCCAGCGTCGTGCGAGCCAGGCACTGTAGTGCATCAGGCGCAGGGCGCGCAGTGGTTCGATCAGCGCCAGTTCGCGGGGGTCGAAGTCGTGAAATTCCTGGTAGCCATCCATCAGCTCCGAAAGCTGGCCGAGGCATTCCTGGCGGTCGCCAGCCAGCATCATCCACAGGTCTTGCACCGCCGGGCCCATGCGGCAGTCATCCAGGTCGACGATATGGAACATCTCGTCGCGGCACATCATGTTGCCGGGGTGGCAGTCACCGTGCATGCGGATGTTTTTGTGCGGCGTGGCCTTGTAAACCTCTTCCACACGCTTGAGCAGGTCGCGGGCCACGGACTCGTAGGCCGGCAACAGGCTTTTGGGAATGAAGTTGCCTTCAAGCAAGGTGGTGAGGGAGTCGTGACCGAAGTTCTTCACCCCCAAGGCTTCGCGGTGCTCGAATGGGCGAGTGGAGCCTACGGCGTGCAAGCGACCGAGCAGTTGCCCGAGCCGGTAAAGCTGATCGAGGTTGCCCGGCTCTGGCGCGCGGCCGCCACGGCGGGGAAACAGGGTGAAGCGGAAACCTGCGTGTTCGAACAGGCTCTCGCCGTTGTGGATCAACGGCGCAACCACCGGAACATCGCACTCGGCCAGTTCGAAGGTGAAGCGGTGTTCTTCCAGGATCGCCTCGTTGGTCCAGCGCTGGGGGCGATAGAACTTGGCGATCAGCGGTTCGGCGTCTTCGATGCCCACTTGGTACACGCGGTTTTCGTAGCTGTTGAGCGCCAGAACCCGCGCGTCGCTGAGGAAACCGATGCTTTCGACGGCGTCGAGCACCAGGTCTGGGGTGAGTGTTTCAAACGGGTGGGCCATGCGAACTCCTGCGCGCAGCAGGGCGCCGCGTCCGGCCGGGTATGGTAACGCTGTAGGAGCGAGCTTGCTCGCGAAAAACCAGAGAGCGGCGCGGAGCGTCAGGTTTCCCGCGTTATCGTTGACGATCTTCGCGGGCAAGCCCGCTCCTACAGGGATAGCGGTCTATCAGGCGCCTACGATCCCGCCATCATCCCGCCGAATCGCCATCACCGAGGAACGCGGCTTGCCATTGGGCAGGTGTTCCGGCCAGGTCGAGCCACCGGTTTCCCCTGGGTGCTGAATGCCCACGAACAACGTCTTCTGGTCCGGCGAAAAGCTGATCCCCGTCACTTCACATGCCACCGGCCCCACCATGAAACGACGGATTTCACCGGTGCTCGGGTCGGCACACAGCATCTGGTTGTTGCCCATGCCCGCAAAGTCGCCGGCGTTGCTGTAGTCGCCGTCGGTGAGGATCCACAGGCGCCCGGCTTTGTCGAAGCCCAGGCCGTCGGGGCTGTTGAACATGTTTTGCGGGTTGATGTTGGACGAGCCGCCCTTGGGGTTGCCGGCATGCACGCCGGGGTTGCCGGCCACCACGAACAGGTCCCAGGTGAAGTCCGTGGCACCGTGGTTATCGGCGTCGGCTTTCCAGCGCAGGATCTGGCCGTAGAGGTTTTTCTCCCGTGGGTTGGGCCCGCCCACCGGCTGGCCGTCTTCGCCGCGCTTGGCGTTGTTGGTCAGGGTGCAATAGACCTGGCCGTCGGTAGGGCTGACCACGATCCATTCCGGGCGGTCCATGCGTGTGGCTTTCACCACGCTGGCGGCCAGGCGCGCGTGAATCAGTACCTCGGCCTGGTTGGCGAAACCGCTGCTGGCGTCGATGCCGTTTTTGCCATGGGTGAGTTCAACCCACTGGCCTTTGCCCTTGGGATGGTCGGCATCACCGTCGCCTGCGTCGAAGATCGCCACGTACAAGGTACCGTGGTCCAGCAGGTCTTTGTTGGCCTTCGGGTTGTTGTGGTTGATCTGATCGCGGCTGACGAACTTGTAGATGAATTCACCGCGTTCATCGTCGCCCATGTACACCACGGCGCGGCCGTCACGGGTTTCGGCGAGGGCCGCGTTTTCGTGTTTGAAGCGCCCCAGGGCCGTGCGCTTGACCGGGGTGGATTGCGGATCGAACGGGTCGATTTCCACCACCCAACCATGGCGATTGAGTTCGTTGGGGTTCTTGGCCATATCAAAGCGCGGGTCGTGCGGGTGCCAGTTGATGTCCTTGCTGGCGGCCACCACGCCGTAGCGCTTCTGCCCTGCATCGAAGGTTTGCTGCGGGTTGCTGCTGCCGAAGCAGTCGGTGAAGTTTTCTTCGCAGGTCAGGTAGGTGCCCCACGGCGTCTTGCCGTTGGCGCAGTTCTGGAACGTGCCGAGGACTTTTTTGCCGCTCTTGTCGGCGGTGGTTTTCAGCCAGTCATGGCCGGCGGCAGGGCCACTCAAACGGATCGGCGAATTGCCGTGGATGCGCCGGTTATAGCGCGAGTCCTGGACGAACTGCCAAGTGTCACCCTTGCGGCGCACTTCGATCACCGACACGCCTTCGCTGGCCAGGGCCTTGCGCACGTCTTCGGCCGATTGTGGCGCGCCGCCGTGGGCGTAGAGGTAGCGATAGTTGGTGTATTCGTTGTTGATCGCCATCAGCGCGCGGTTGTCGTCACCGGGGAATGGAAACAGGCTCATGCCGTCGTTGTTGTCGCCGAACTGTTGTTCCTGGGCCTCGGCGGTGCCATGGCCGGACGGGTCGAAAGCCGGGGCGTTCTTGTGCAGGGGCTGGCCCCAACTGATCAACACCGAAGCGCTGTAGCCCGGTGGCAGGGTGATGGTGTCGCTGGTGGCGGCGGCGATGCTGGTGAACCCCAGCAGCGGGCTGGCGGAAGCGGCATTCACCGCCAGGGCGCTGCGGCTCAGCAGGTTACCGCCGAGGAACATCGCAGCGCCGCACAGGGCGCCTGCGCCGATAAAGCGACGGCGGGTCAGGCCCACCATCTGTTCAAGGTCGGTGGCTTGGTTTTCTTCCAATAGGCTCATCACAGGCTCCTTAAGGTTTTTGCAGACACCTTAAGCAGCGCTTGTGACCGAATTGTTGCAGCTTGAAGACGTGCGCCCGTTACACCGGGGTGCCGAGCAATACATGGCTGGGTGCAAACTGCACGCGGATCGGCTGGCCCTGCGCTGCGTCGATGGCCTTGAGTGCGACGGGCTGCGCCAGCGCGCACAACACTTGGCCGTTGGGCAGGGCGATACGCACCTCACTGGGGCCATCTTCGGCGGCGAGAATGGTCTCGATCACGCCGCTCAGGCAATTGTGTCCAAGTGTTTCAGCTTGCCCGTCCGCCAGTAATTCAAGCCATCCGGCCTTGATCAGGGCCACCACTTCCACGCCGGTCTGCAGTTCCAGGCGCAGGGTGCTGTCGTGGGTAATCTGGGCGTCGAGGTGCAGGCCGCCGGCCAATTGCAGGCGGATCATGTCGTTGTGGCCGTGGCTCTCTATGGCGCTGACCTGGCCGTGCAATTGGTTGCGCGCGCTGGTGCGCAGCATCAAACGGCCCAGCAGGTTGAAGTCGCTGGCCGCTTCGTCCGAGCCAAGGATCTCGGCCTGAAGCAGTTGCAGGCGCTGATAAAGACGCAGCACCCGTTCACCTTCTTGCGTCAGTTTGGCGCCGCCACCGCCCTTGCCACCGACGCTGCGTTGCACCAGCGGTTTCTGCGCCAGGTTGTTCAGCTCATCAATGGCGTCCCAGGCGGCCTTGTAACTCAACCCGGCACTCTTGGCCGCACGGGTGATGGAGCCCTGCTCGGCGATATGCCCCAGCAAGGCAATACGCTGGGGGCGGCGGATGATGTGTTGGCTGAGAGGGCTGGGCACAGACATGGCAGATACGCTTGGGTGAGATGCGCCGACGTTGCCGCGCTGGCGCAGGGGAGTCAAGTCAGCTGCCGGGCTTGGGCGTACGGGCCAGGCAATACACATCCACCTGGCGTGCGCCGGCATTTATCAACAAGCGCGCCAAGCCGTGGGCGGTGGCGCCGGTGGTGAGGACGTCGTCTACCAGCGCCACATGTTGCCCGGCAACCCGGATGCCGGGGGCCAGTGCGAAGGCGTTGAGCAGGTTGCGCTTGCGGGTCTTGGCATCGAGGTCTTGCTGCGCCACGGTTTCATGGGGGCGCAACAGCGCGTGTCCATCAATGGGAATGTCGAGGGCGTGACTGAGCCAGCGGGCCAGCATCAACGCTTGATTAAAGCCGCGTTCGCGCAGGCGTTTGCGCGCCATGGGCACCGGCAGCAGGCAGTCGGGGCGCTCCAGTTCGGCGTTATCGAAGCGATGCTGCAAGTGCTGCCCCAGCAGGCGCGCCAGCAAGTGCCCCAGCGGCCAACGCGCCTGATGCTTGAAGCGGCTGATCAGGGTGTCCACGGGAAAACGGTAGACCCATGGCGCCACCACCTGGTGAAACGCCGCGGGCTCTTTTTGGCACTGGCCGCAGAGCAGTCCGTCCATGGGTAGGGGCAGGGCGCAACGCTCGCATTGTTCCATCAGCCATGGCAATTCTGTTTCGCAGGCGTTGCACACGGCCTCGGCCGAGTCGGTGCACTCATCGCAAATCAAACAGGTCTGTATGTTTTTTAACCAGATGTAAACTTGGTGTTTGTGCTCAGGTTGACAGTGCATGAATCTTCCTTAAATATGCCGAGCATCCGTGTCGTGCCTGTGGGTATTGCCCTTCCCGCAGCGCTTGCCAAAGCATAATCAAGGAATCGCCCATGAGCGCCAGCACCTCTGCCACCCTGCGTCACGATTGGTCTTTGGCTGAAGTCAAAGCCCTGTTCGTGCAGCCCTTCAACGACCTGTTGTTCCAGGCGCAGACCGTGCACCGCGCGCATTTCGACGCCAACCGCGTGCAAGTGTCGACCCTGCTGTCGATCAAGACCGGCGCCTGCCCGGAAGATTGCAAATATTGTCCGCAGTCGGGCCACTACAACACTGGCCTGGAAAAAGAGAAGCTGATGGAAGTGCAGAAGGTCCTCGAAGAGGCCGCACGCGCCAAGGCCATCGGTTCGACGCGTTTCTGCATGGGCGCGGCATGGAAACATCCGTCGGCCAAAGACATGCCCTACGTGCTGGAAATGGTCAAAGGCGTGAAGGCCATGGGCCTGGAAACCTGCATGACCCTCGGTCGCCTCGACCAGGACCAGACCGAAGCCCTGGCTCAGGCCGGCCTTGACTACTACAACCACAACCTCGACACCTCGCCGGAGTTCTACGGCTCGATCATCACCACCCGCACTTACAGCGAGCGCCTGCAAACCCTGGCGTACGTGCGTGATTCGGGGATGAAGATCTGCTCGGGCGGTATCCTCGGCATGGGCGAATCCCTCGACGACCGCGCCAACTTGCTGATCCAGCTGGCCAACCTGCCGGAGCATCCGGAATCGGTGCCGATCAACATGCTGGTGAAGGTAGCGGGTACGCCGTTGGAAAACGCCGATGACATCGACCCCTTTGATTTCATCCGCATGCTGGCGGTGGCGCGCATCCTGATGCCGCAGTCCCACGTGCGCCTGTCGGCTGGCCGCGAAGCCATGAATGAGCAGATGCAGGCCCTGGCCTTTTTTGCCGGCGCCAACTCGATCTTCTACGGCGACAAGCTGCTGACCACCGCCAACCCCCAGGCTGACAAGGACATGCAACTGTTCGCACGCCTGGGCATCCTGCCCGAAGCCCGTGAAGAGCATGCCGATGAAGTGCACCAGGCGGCGATCGAGCAGGCGTTGGTGGAGCAAAAGAGCAGCGAGCAGTTCTACAACGCTGTGGTGTAACCACCTTTGGAATGCATTCCAGTGTGGGAGCTGGCTTGCCTGCGATGACGGCGGCACTTTCAGCATTGAAGTGTCAGAAGGACCGCTATCGCAGGCAAGCCAGCTCCCCCATTGGATTGAGTTGAACCTGTTAAATCGAGGCCAGCATGTCTTTCGATCTCGCCGCGCGCCTCGCTGCCCGCCGTGCCGACCATCTTTACCGCCAGCGCCCCTTGCTGCAGAGCCCCCAAGGCCCGCATGTGGTGGTGGACGGGCAACCGTTGTTGGCCTTCTGCAATAACGATTACCTGGGCCTTGCCAATCACCCGCAAGTGATCGAAGCCTGGCGCGCCGGTGCGTCCCGCTGGGGCGTGGGCGGCGGCGCTTCGCATTTGGTGGTGGGCCACGCCACACCGCACCATGAACTGGAAGAAGCCCTGGCTGACTTGACCGGTCGCCCGCGCGCCTTGCTGTTCACCACCGGCTACATGGCCAACCTCGGCGCGGTCACGGCGCTGGTGGGGCAGGGCGATACGGTACTGGAAGACCGGCTTAACCACGCGTCCTTGCTGGATGCCGGTTTGCTGTCCGGGGCGCGTTTCAACCGCTACCTGCATAACGACGCAGGCAGCCTGGCCAAGCGCCTGGAGAAAGCCACCGGCAATACCTTGGTGGTCACCGACGGTGTGTTCAGCATGGACGGCGACCTCGCCGACCTGCCCGCGCTGGCCCGTGAAACCAAGGCCAAAGGTGCTTGGCTGATGGTGGATGACGCCCATGGCTTCGGCCCGCTGGGCGCCAATGGCGGCGGTATCGTCGAGCATTTCGGCTTGAGCCAGGACGACGTGCCCGTGCTGGTTGGCACCTTGGGCAAAGCGTTCGGCACTGCGGGGGCTTTTGTGGCCGGCAGTGAAGACTTGATCGAAAGCCTGATCCAATTCGCCCGCCCGTATATCTACACCACCAGCCAACCACCGGCACTGGCCTGCGCCACCCTCAAAAGCCTGGAACTGCTGCGCAGCGAACATTGGCGACGCGAGCACCTCAACGCGTTGATCCGCCAGTTCCGTCATGGCGCGCAGCAGATAGGCCTGGGGTTGATGGACAGCTTTACGCCGATCCAACCGATCCTGATTGGCGACAGCGCCCGGGCACTGCGCCTGTCGCAGATGCTGCGTGAGCGTGGCCTGATGGTGACTGCCATTCGCCCACCGACGGTGCCCGCCGGCAGTGCCCGTCTGCGGGTGACATTGACGGCGGCCCACAGCGAGGCGCATCTGCAGCTATTGTTAGACGGCTTGCAAGCGTGTTTTCGTTTGTTAGACGCCTCGGAGCCCGGCCATGCGTAATCGACTGATCCTGTTGCCGGGCTGGGGCCTGGGTGTGTCACCGCTGGAACCGTTGGCCGCTGCGCTGCACGGCCTGAACGAGCATTTGCAGGTACAGATCGAACCCTTGCCGGTGCTGCAGGCCAGTGAACTCGGTGAATGGCTCGATGAGCTCGATGCGACGCTGCCGGACAATGCCTGGCTCGGGGGCTGGTCGCTGGGCGGCATGCTCGCGTCGGAGTTGGCGGCACGCCGTGGCGAGCGGTGCTGTGGCTTGCTGACCCTGGCGAGCAACCCGTGTTTCGTCGCCCATGACGGCTGGCCCCATGGGATGCCTGCTGAAACCTTCGATGCATTTCTGGCCGGCTGCCACGCCGATTCCCAGGTCACGCTCAAGCGCTTTGGCCTGTTGTGCGCCAAGGGTGCCGAAGACCCGCGCGGCTTGTCGCGGTTGTTGATCAGCGGGGCGCCGAATACCTCTCCCAGCGTCTTGATGCCCGGCCTGGAGCTGCTGGCCCAACTGGATACGCGGGCGGCCTTGCAGGCGTTTCGTGGGCCGCAGTTGCACCTGTTTGCCGGCCTGGATGGGCTGGTGCCTGCCGAAGCCGCCAGTGACCTGCTGGCCTTGCTCCCCGATGTAGAAATCGGCCTGATTGAACAGGCCGGTCACGCGTTTCTTCTGGAAGACCCTCACGGAGTAGCCGGGGCCATCCAGGCTTTTTTGCATGAGTGTGTTGATGACTGACCTATCCCACCCGCCCTTGCCTGGGGGCTTGCCGGACAAGCGTCAGGTTGCGGCCTCGTTCTCCCGTGCGGCGGCCAGTTACGACAGCGTGGCCGAGTTGCAGCGTGCGGTCGGGCATGAACTGCTCAGCCGCTTGCCGCACGGCATGACGGCACAGCGTTGGCTGGACATGGGCTGCGGCACGGGCTACTTCAGCCGCGTATTGGGCGAGCGTTTGCCCGGCAGCCAAGGTGTGGCGTTGGACATTGCCGACGGCATGCTCAACCACGCGCGTCCGCTGGGCGGCGCCGCGCACTTTATAGCCGGTGATGCCGAACGCTTGCCGCTGACAGCTGACAGCTTTGAGCTGCTCTTCTCCAGCCTCGCGGTACAGTGGTGTGCCCATTTTGATGCGGTGCTCAGCGAAGCCCGGCGTGTGCTGCGACCAGGTGGCGTGCTGGCCTTTGCCAGCCTGTGCGTAGGCACCCTGGATGAGTTGCGCGAGAGTTGGCGGGCGGCGGACGGCCTGGTCCACGTCAATCGCTTCCGCACCTTCGAGGCGTATCAGCAACTGTGTGCGGCCAGTGGCTTGCGCGTGATCAGCCTGGAGCGACAGCCCCACGTATTGCATTACCCGGATGTGCGCAGCCTGACCCATGAGCTCAAGGCATTGGGGGCCCACAACCTCAACCCAGGCCGCCCGGGAGGGTTGACGGGCCGTGCGCGGATTGTCGCGCTTGTAGAGGCCTACGAGCAGTTCCGCCAGGCCCAGGGCCTGCCCGCCACGTACCAGGTGGTGTATGCCGTACTGGAGAAACCGTTATGAGCGTCGCGTACTTCATCACCGGTACAGACACCGATGTTGGCAAAACCACCATCGCCGCTGGCCTGTTGCATGCCGCCAGGCTCTCCGGCAAAAGCACGGCCGCTGGAAAACCGGTGGCGTCGGGCTGCCAACTGACAGCCCAGGGCCTGCGCAATGCCGATGCCTTGGCGTTGCTGGCCGAGTGTTCCGTACCGCTCAGTTATGCCGAGGTCAACCCGGTGGCCTTCGAACCAGCTATCGCGCCGCATCTGGCAGCGCGCGAGGCGGGCGTCGGGCTCACGGTGCAATCGCTGCTCAAGCCGATGCAGCAGATCCTGGCACGGGGCGCGGACTTCACCTTGATCGAAGGGGCGGGCGGTTGGCGCGTGCCCTTGGCCGACCAGGCCAACCTGTCGGACCTGGCCATGGCGCTCAAACTGCCGGTGATCCTGGTGGTAGGCGTGCGCCTTGGGTGCATCAGCCACGCGTTGCTCACCGCCGAAGCCATTGCACGGGACGGCTTGCCGCTGGCGGGCTGGGTGGCAAATATCATCGACCCCAAGACCTCTCGTCTGGAAGAAAACCTCGCCACCCTGGCTGAGCGCCTGCCCGCGCCTTGCCTGGGGCGAGTGCCGAAACTCAAGCACGCCGGGGCTGCTGCGGTGGCCGAGTACTTGGAACTGGACCTGCTTGACTGATTTTGGCTATCGATAAGGCAATATGCCATTAGTGTTTTTGACGGGCCTTTTGCCAGGATGTCTGGTTCAATCGGGCTTCACGATTCTCTAAAGGCAGGCTTACGCCATGGAAATCTCTGGCAGCAGCGCGTTTTATTCGGGCCTGAGCAGCATTCAGACCGGGCAGAACCGTGTCGACCAGGCGGCCGGCAAGATTGCCAGCGCCGCGACCACCCAGCCATCGGCCGCGCAAAGCGACCGTCTGCAAGCCAATGACCGCGCCCAAGCGTCCAATTCGGCGAGCAACATGGTGGAAATGGCCCAGGGCAAGTTTCAAGTCGAGCTGGGGGCGAAAGTCGCCAAGGCTTCGGATGAAATGCTCGGTACGCTGATCGATACCTACGCTTAACTTCTCTATCGCACGCCCGCTCTTCTGTGGGAGCTGGCTTGCCTGCGACAGCATCAACGCGTACGACCTGATACACCGTGGCGTCTGCATCGCAGGCAAGCCAGCTCCCACAGTCGTTCTGCTCTGTACTTTTTCCTTCCTTGACTCATGAGGCATCCCGCCGCAGGCCTCGCTGTGCCTGACGCTGACCTGCGTCAAGACAAACGGCATCTGGCCGACGCTTGACAACCCTGGGTGGTAAACGTATGTTTCAAACACCTGTTTGACCGCCATAACAAATCCACGCGGTTGTTCATCCCAGTTACATCAGCAGAGGTTTATCGCTATGCCTGACTACAAGGCCCCCTTGCGTGATATTCGCTTCGTTCGTGACGAACTGCTCGGTTATGAAGCGCACTATCAGAGCCTGCCGGCTTGCCAGGACGCTACCCCGGACATGGTCGACGCCATCCTCGAAGAAGGCGCCAAGTTCTGTGAGCAAGTACTGGCACCGTTGAACCGCGTGGGCGACATTGAAGGGTGTACCTGGAGTGAGTCAGGCGTTAAAACCCCTGCGGGTTTCAAAGAAGCCTACAAACAATTCGTCGAAGGCGGCTGGCCAAGCCTGGCCCACGACGTGGAGCACGGTGGCCAAGGCCTGCCGGAATCCCTGGGCCTGGCCGTGAGCGAAATGGTCGGCGAAGCCAACTGGTCGTGGGGCATGTACCCTGGCCTGTCCCATGGCGCGATGAATACCATTTCCGAGCACGGCACCCCTGAGCAGCAAGACGCTTACCTGACCAAGCTGGTGTCGGGCGAATGGACCGGCACCATGTGCCTGACCGAGCCACACTGCGGCACCGATCTGGGCATGCTGCGCACCAAGGCCGAGCCTCAGGCCGACGGTTCCTACAAAGTCTCTGGTACGAAGATCTTCATCTCGGCCGGCGAACACGACATGGCCGACAACATCGTCCACATCGTACTGGCCCGCCTGCCGGACGCACCGGCTGGCACCAAAGGCATCTCGCTGTTTATCGTGCCCAAGTTCCTGCCCAATGCCGATGGCTCGGTGGGCGAGCGCAACGCCGTCACCTGTGGTTCCCTGGAACACAAGATGGGCATCCACGGCAACGCCACCTGCGTGATGAACTTCGACGCGGCCACCGGTTTCCTGATCGGCCCGGCGAACAAAGGCCTGAACTGCATGTTCACCTTTATGAACACCGCTCGTCTGGGCACCGCGCTGCAAGGCCTGGCTCACGCCGAGATCGGCTTCCAGGGCGGCTTGAAATATGCGCGTGATCGCCTGCAAATGCGCTCCCTGACCGGCCCGAAAGCACCGGACAAAGCTGCTGACCCGATCATCGTGCACCCTGACGTACGCCGCATGCTGCTGACCATGAAAGCCTTCGCCGAAGGTAACCGTGCGATGGTGTACTTCACCGCCAAGCAAGTGGACATCGTCAAGTACGGCACCGACGACGAAGCCAAGAAACAGGCGGATGCCCTGCTGGCCTTCATGACCCCGATCGCCAAGGCGTTCATGACCGAAGTCGGTTTTGAATCGGCCAACCACGGTGTGCAGATCTACGGTGGCCACGGCTTTATCGCTGAGTGGGGCATGGAGCAGAACGTGCGCGACAGCCGCATTTCGATGCTGTACGAAGGCACCACCGGTATCCAGGCGCTGGACTTGCTCGGCCGTAAAGTGCTGATGACCCAAGGCGAAGCGCTCAAGGGTTTCACCAAGATAGTGCACAAGTTCTGCCAGGCCAACGAAGGCAACGACGCGGTCAAAGAGTTCGTGGCACCGCTGGCGGCGCTGAATAAAGAGTGGGGCGAGTTGACCATGAAGGTCGGCATGGCCGCGATGAAAGACCGTGAAGAAGTCGGCGCCGCTTCGGTGGACTACCTGATGTACTCCGGCTACGCGTGCCTGGCTTACTTCTGGGCCGACATGGCACGCCTGGCCGCCGAGAAACTGGCCGCCGGCACCAGCGAAGAGGCGTTCTACACCGCCAAGTTGCAGACTGCGCGCTTCTACTTCCAGCGCATCCTGCCGCGTACCCGCACCCACGTGGCAACCATGCTGTCGGGCGCCAACAACCTGATGGACATGAAAGAAGAAGACTTCGGCCTGGCTTACTAAGCCTTACCGGGCTCTTCTAAAAGCCGCCGCCTCCTTCGGGACGCGGCGGTTTTTTTGCACTTGTGTAGGAGCAAGCTTGCTCGCGAAGGTCGTTAACGATAACGCGGGCGGTCTGGTTAAACGCGTTGCCGGTGACATTTTCGCGAGCAAGCTCGCTCCTACAGGGTGCGCGTCTAAAAAACCGCAGCAATGCGCTCAGGGATTGCGATGAGCTGCCGTTACAGTGATGGCAATGTGATACATGCTCGGTCGGTTGTGCTTAACTGATCGCTTAGAGGCACAGTGCCATTATTTGTTAGCGGGTCGGAGCTTTACCCTTGTCACGCGTGTCCGCTGTACGTTTCAGCCATTTTCTCCCTTCGCTGCTGCTGTTGCTGGCCGGGCTCTCGGCTGCGTACGTCAAGGACCTCAGCGTCTTCTTCACCTCGCTGTTCAACGTGCTGCCCACTCTGGTGCTGCTGCTAGGTGGCGCTTACTGCGCGGTGTATCGACGCCAGCGTGAACTGTTCCTGATGGTCACGGTGTACGTCGCCTATTTCCTGCTGGATACCCAGACCGACTTCTACCGCGACAATGGTCGCGTGCGTGAAGACGCTGCGGTGGTGTTTCACCTGTGCTGCCTGCTGTTGCCATTGCTGTTCAGCATTTATGCGCTGTGGCAGGAAAAAACCCATCTGTTCCGTGACTTCGTCGCCCGCTGCGCGGTGCTGCTGGCGGTGGGCAGTGTGGCGCTGGCCCTGGAACAAAGCTTCCCCCAGGCCTTGTTGGGCTGGCTGGCGGAGATTCGCTGGCCGATGCTGCATGGCGCCTGGATGAGCCTGATCCAACTCTCGTACCCAATGTTCCTGATCGGCTTTCTCACCCTGGCTGCCCAATACTGGTACCAGCCGCGCCCGCTGCACGCCGCACAACTGGTGGGGTTGCTGGGCATGTTCTGGATGTTGCCGCAGACCTTCATCCTGCCGTTCACCCTCAACATCATGTGCAGCCAGGTGATGCTGATGATCGCTGCGGGGGTGGCGCACGAGGCGTATCAAATGGCGTTTCGTGATGAACTCACCGGCTTGCCGGGGCGCCGTGCCCTCAACGAGCGCATGCAGCGGCTAGGTCGCAACTATGTGCTGGCGATGAGCGACGTCGATCACTTCAAGCGTTTCAATGACACCCACGGCCACGACGTGGGCGACCAGGTGCTGCGCCTGGTGGCGAGCAAGTTGTCCAAGGTCAACGGCGGCGGGCGGGCCTACCGTTACGGCGGTGAAGAATTTGCCGTGGTGTTTGCCGGCAAGACCCTGGATGAGTGCATGCCGCACCTGGAGGAGATCCGCGAGATCATCGCCAGCTACGACATCAAGTTGCGCAACCCGGACCGCCCCCAGGACGATCATCAAGGCCGCCAGCGCCGTGCGGGCAGCGGCGCGTCCAGTGTGTCGGTGACGGTAAGCATCGGCGTGGCCGAGCGCCAGGCCGAGCAACGCAGCCCCGACGAGGTGCTCAAATCCGCCGATCAGGCGCTGTACGCCGCCAAGGGGGCGGGGCGTAATTGTGTGGTCGCAGCCGGGCAAACCCGCCGTGGCGCGGTGCGCATGGAGAGCGCTGCCGGTTGAGTAATGGCGCTGTATTCAGCAGCGCTACAGTGATTGTCCACGGCCATGGCCGGCAGTAGGTTAACCCTATCTGCTGCCGGAGACATTGCCATGCCTGAGTACAAAGCTCCCCTGCGCGACATGCGCTTTCTGATCGACACCGTATTCGATTTCCACGGCCACTACGCGGCCCTGGGCGCCACGGATGCCAGCCCGGACATGGTCAGTGCGATCCTCGAAGAAGGCGCCAGGTTCTGCGAAAACGTACTCGCGCCGCTCAATCGCAGCGGCGATGAAGAGGGCTGCCATTTCGAGAATGGCGTGGTGACCACGCCCAAAGGCTTCAAGCAAGCCTTTGCCCAGTATGTGGAAGGCGGCTGGCACGGCGTGGCGGCAGACCCGGCCTACGGTGGCCAGGGCCTGCCCCATTCCCTGGGCCTGGTACTGAGCGAGATGATCGGCTCCAGCAACACCTCCTGGGGCATGTACCCGGGCCTGACCCACGGGGCGATGTCAGCCATCCACGCCCACGGTACCGACGAACAGAAAGCCACTTACCTGAGCAAACTCACCGCCGGCGAATGGACCGGCACCATGTGCCTGACCGAAGCCCACTGCGGCACCGACCTGGGCTTGATCAAGACCCGCGCCTTACCGCAGGCAGACGGCAGTTATGCGGTCACCGGCAGCAAGATCTTCATCTCGGCCGGCGAGCACGATATGAGCGCCAATATCATCCATCTGGTGCTGGCCAAGCTGCCGGATGCGCCAGCGGGCACCAAGGGCATCTCATTGTTTATCGTGCCAAAGTTCCATGCCGACTCCGGCGAGCGCAATGCGGTGCACTGCGGCTCCATCGAACACAAGATGGGCATCAAGGCCTCGGCCACCTGCGTGCTGAACTTCGATGGCGCCAAAGGCTATTTGATTGGCGAGGCGAACAAGGGCCTCAACTGCATGTTCACCATGATGAACCACGCACGCCTGGGCACCGGCATGCAGGGCCTGTGCAACGGCGAGGCGAGCTTCCAGGGCGCGATCAGGTACGCCAACGACCGCCTGCAAATGCGTTCGCTCACCGGCGCCAAGGCTCCGGAAAAAGCCGCCGACCCGATCATCGTGCACGCTGATGTACGCCGCATGCTGCTGACCATGAAAGCCTTCAACGAGGGCAACCGCGCCTTGACCTATTTCACCGCGCAGTTGCTCGACACCGCGCACCTGGGCAGCGACGCCGGCCAACGCCAGGAAGCCGAAGATCTGCTGGCCTTCCTCACGCCGATCTGCAAAGCCTTTATGACTGAGACCGGGCTGGAGGTGACCAACCACGGCATGCAGGTATTCGGTGGCCATGGCTATATTCGTGAGTGGGGCATGGAGCAACTGGCCCGTGACGCACGGATTGCGCCGATCTATGAAGGCACCAACGGTATCCAGGCCCTGGACCTGCTCGGGCGCAAGGTGCTGGGCAGCCAGGGCAAGTTGCTGCGTGGGTTTACCAAGATTGTGCATAAGTTCTGCGCGGCCAATGCCGAGCATGCGCAACTCAAGGCCCAGGTGGCGCAACTCAATGAACTGAACCAGCAATGGGGCGAACTGACCCTGAAGGTCGGCACGGCGGCGATGAAAAACCCTGACGAAGTGGGCGCGGCGGCCATGGATTACCTGATGTACAGCGGTTACATCATCCTTGCCTACCTGTGGCTGCGCATGGCGATCGCGGCGCACGCGCAGGATGACGAAGGGTTTGCCCAGGCAAAGCTTGCGACCTGCGACTTTTACTTCAAGCGCCTGTTGCCGCGTACGGCCATGCACCGTGCTGCGGTGGAGGCGGGGAGCGAATGCCTGATGAGTCTCCCAGCCGAGGCTTTCTCCCTGTAGGAGCGAGCTTGTTCGCGAAGAACTTCAACGATTACGCGCATGTCTGGTTTAGCGGGGTGTTCTTGGGTTTTTCGCGAGCAAGCTCGCTCCTACAAAAAGGCTCCTTGAGTGACTTGTAAATACTTAATGGTCACGAACGGACCCTATGTGTCTTAAAAGTTGTTCGGGTACACTCGGGGTCTGTAAAACCGATCCTATCGAATTACTTTTCACGTTCTCACGAGGTTTGCCATGGCTGATTACAAAGCGCCGTTGCGTGATATGCGCTTCGTCCTCAACGAAGTATTTGAGGTCGCTAACACTTGGGCCCAGTTACCGGCATTGGCAGACAGCGTTGACGCCGAAACCGTCGAGGCGATCCTGGAAGAGGCCGGCAAGGTTACCGCCAAATCCATCGCCCCACTCAGCCGCGGCGGCGATGAGCAAGGTTGCCACTGGGCCGACGGCGCAGTCACTACTCCCGACGGTTTTCCCCAGGCTTACAGCACCTACGCCGAAGGCGGCTGGGTGGGTGTGGGCGGCGACCCGACCTATGGCGGCATGGGCATGCCCAAGGCCGTGTCGGCGCAGGTTGAAGAGATGATCAACTCGTCGAGCCTGGCTTTCGGCCTGTACCCGATGTTGACCTCCGGCGCCTGTGTATCGATCAACACCCACGCCAGTGAGGAACTCAAGGCCACCTACCTGCCGAAGATGTATTCCGGTGAGTGGGCCGGTTCCATGTGCCTGACGGAAGCCCATGCCGGTACCGACCTGGGGATGATCCGCACCAAGGCCGAGCCTCAGGCGGACGGCTCCTACAAGGTCAGCGGCACCAAGATCTTCATCACCGGTGGCGAGCACGACCTGACCGATAACATCATCCATCTGGTACTGGCCAAACTGCCCGATGCACCGGCCGGGCCCAAGGGCATCTCGCTGTTCCTGGTACCAAAGTTCCTGGTGAATACTGATGGTAGCCTGGGCGCGCGGAACCCGGTGAACTGCGGCTCCATTGAACACAAGATGGGTATTCAGGCATCTGCCACCTGTGTGATGAACTTCGACGAAGCCGTGGGCTACCTGGTCGGTGAGCCCAACCGTGGCTTGGCGGCGATGTTCACCATGATGAACTATGAGCGCCTGGGCGTCGGTATCCAGGGCTTGGCTTCTGGCGAGCGGTCCTATCAGAACGCGATTGAATATGCCCGCGACCGCCTGCAGAGCCGCTCCCCGCTGGGGGCTCAGGCCAAGGACAAGCCGGCAGACCCGATCATCGTGCATCCGGATGTCCGTCGCATGTTGCTGACCATGAAGGCGGCGAACGAAGGCGGCCGGGCGTTCTCCACCTACGTGGCGACGCAGTTGGACATCGCCAAGTTCAGCAACGATGCGCAGGCGCGCGAGCGTGCCGATAACCTGGTGGCGTTGCTGACGCCAGTTGCCAAGGCGTTCCTCACCGACCTGGGCCTGGAAACCACCGTACTCGGCCAGCAGGTGTTTGGTGGCCATGGTTACATCCGCGAGTGGGGCCAGGAGCAACTGGTGCGTGACGTGCGCATCACTCAGATCTACGAAGGCACCAACGGCATTCAGGCCCTGGATCTGATGGGTCGCAAGATCGTCGGCAGCGGCGGTGCGTTCTATACCTTGTTCGCCGATGAGATCCGCCAGTTCATCGCCGCATCGGGCCCCGAGTTGGCTGAATTCACCAAGCCGCTAAGTGCGGCAGTGGATAACCTGGATGAGTTGACGGCCTGGGTGCTGGACCGCGCCAAGAGCAATGCCAATGAAATCGGCGCGGCCTCGGTGGAATACCTGCATGCGTTCGGCTACATGGCCTATGCCTATATGTGGGCGCGCATGGCCAAGGCGGCGTTGGGCAAGGAAGGCGAAGAGGATTTCTACGCCAGCAAACTGGGGACTGCGCGTTTCTACTTTGCCCGTCTGTTGCCGCGTATCCACTCGTTGAGTGCATCGGTAAAAGCCGGTAGCGAATCACTGTTCCTGATGGATGAAGCCCTGTTTTAAGGGTGAGGAGGGCGTGTAAGCATTCTCTTACATGACGTGCTGCTAATCGTCCTCTATCGCCACATTGGATCCACGGCTAATCTACTTCACATGGACGTCGCGCAGGAAGCGCAAAGCAACAACACGGACACGTAGGATTCTGCCAGGACGGCGGAGTGAAATGGATGTCAGGGAAACAGTCTGCAAAGCCCCGCTTCGGCGGGGTTTTCTTTTGCCCGCGAAAAAGTCAGGCGGTTGCCGACGGGGCATTCATCACGTCTTCCAGCAGGGTGCGCAGCAACGCCACCGTCGCCTGCTGGCGTTGCACATCGCGGCATACCAACCCTACTTTCAGCGGTACCCTGGGCTCGCTCAAGGGTTTCCACAGCAGCGCCTTGCTGTTGTGTTCGTCCTGGGAGCGCCCAGGCAGTACTGTCGCCAAGCGGGTGTGAGGCAGGCTGTCGAGAATGCCCACCATTGTATTGAGCTCCGCCTGCACTTGCGGACGCCGCCCGAGGTTGGACAATTGGCCTTGCCAGATCTGGCGAACCTGAAACTCTTCCCCCAACAGCAACATCGGTAACTCGGCGGCTTGTTTGAGCGAGACTTTCTTGAACTCGCGCAACGGATGGTCTTCGGGAATCACCACTTTCAACTCGTCTTCGTATAGCAGCACGCCATGCAGGCCCGGTTGACGGGGTGGCAGGTAGCTGATGCCAATATCGAGTGAGCCATTGAGCAACCGCCGTTCAATCTCAAGCCCAGTCAGCTCGTAGATCTGCACCACCAGATGGGGCTGGGCCTTGCGCACGCGCTCAAGCATCTGCGGTACCAGGCTGGTGTGCACGGTTTGCAGCACGCCGATGGCCAGGGTACGCATGGCCTGGCCCTTGAAGTTGCGCAGCGCCTCGACGGCTTGCTGCATGCCATCAATCAGCGGCAACGCATGGTTGTATAGGGTGTGGGCCGCCAGGGTCGGCAACAGGCGCTTTCTGCTGCGTTCGAACAGGCTGACGTCGAGGTTCTGTTCCAGTTGACGAATCTGTTGCGACAGCGCTGGCTGGGAGATCGACAGACGCTCCGCGGCACGGCCTACGTGGCCTTCCTCATACACCGCGACGAAATAACGCAGTTGCTTGAAATCCATAAGGTTTGCTTATCGAAAAAGCTGGAAAATCGAAATGGCCGCTGGCCCCCGAGGCGCCTAGTCTAGCGCCTATTCGCAGGGCTTACAGGGCCGGATCGGACAATGAACAGTGTTTTTGTTGATGGCGTTTACATAGGCAACGCAAAAAATCTGAAGGCCTCATTGGAAGGCGGCATCGACCAAGGTCAGGTTGCCAGCGGAGGTGAAGTGTGAACTTGTTCCGTCGCTTCGCGCCGAGTCTGGATGACCTAGTTGTGCATGCCCCGCGTGCAGAGGTTTCCAGCCAGTGCCTGATGCCCACTGTGGCGCGCCCGCCCCAAGTATTTGTGCAGGGGCAGGGCTCCTGGCTTTCGGACGCTGACGACCGCGCCTATCTGGATTTCAGTCAAGGCGGCGGCGCCAACAGCCTGGGCCACAGTCCCCAGGCCGTGCGCGACGCCATTGCCAAACAGATGCACACCGTGATCAACCCTGGCCTGGGTTTGCACAACCGCGCGCAACTAGACCTCGTCGATCGTCTGTGCCACCACACCTGCAGCGACCAGGCCTACTTGCTCAACAGCGGTGCCGAAGCCTGTGAAGCGGCCATCAAGTTGGCACGCAAGTGGGGCCAGCTGCATCGTGGCGGCGCTTACCACATCATCACGGTAAGCAATGGCTGCCATGGCCGGAGCCTTGGGGCGATGTCGGCGTCGGCTGTGGCCTGCGAAAACCGTTTTGAACCGCAGTTGCCAGGTTTCAGCCAGGTGCCGTTTAACGATCTGCCTGCCCTGCACGCAGCGGTCGATGCGCAGACCGTCGCCATCATGCTGGAGCCGATACAAAGCGGCGGCGGTGTCATCCCCGCGACAGAACATTACCTCAAGGGCGTCGAACGCCTGTGCCGCGAACTGGGGATTCTGCTGATCTTCGACGAAGTGCAAACCGGTATCGGCCGCTGCGGCAGCCTGCTCGCCGAACAGCAGTACGGCGTGCGCGCCGACATCATCGCCCTGGGCAAAGGCCTGGGCGGCGGTGTGCCCCTGGCGGCGCTGCTGGCGCGTGGTACTGCGTGTTGCTTCGAAGCGGGTGAGCTGGACGGTACACATCATGGCAATGCACTGATGGCATCTGCGGGTATCGCAGTACTCGATACCCTATTGGCGAACGGCTTTCTCGAGCACCTACGCGAATCCGGCTTGTACCTGGCAGAAGGCCTTGCCCGCCTGGCCTACCGTTACGACCATGGGCCCTTGCGCGGCAACGGGCTGCTTTGGGGCCTGACACTGTCGGACGATTGCGCCGCTGCAGTGGTCAAGGCCGCGCTGCACGAAGGCTTGATCCTCACTGCCGCGCAACCTGACTGCCTGCGCTTTACGCCTGCGCTGAACATCAGCAAAACCCATATCGACGAAATGCTGCTGCGGCTCGCCCGCGCCTTTTCTCGGGTGCGTACCGCTCAGGTGCAATGCCGTAAGGGCATCGCTGTTTGATCCCAGTTTCCTGAACCGTCTCGCGGCATACGCGGCGCCTCCAGCCTGATTCTTTTGGCTGGGGGCGTTTTTTTGTGTGGGTAATTTCTGGTGTGAAAGCGTTGATTGAGTCTCTCTGGAAACAGTGGTTTTTTAGCGGGCGTCGGCAAGGACTGCCGACGGGGTACGACGTGCTCGACTTTCAATCTATACCACTGGGTGGTATGTTTTCCGGAAGGGATCTCCATGAAGCTCAGGTTGTTCAAAACACGGCGATTTGCCGAGGCGGCCACAAAAGCCTGGATCTGCGATTCGGAGTTGAGGGAGGCGTTTGGCGAAATGCTGAGGGGGCAGGCAGATAATCTGGGAGGTGGTGTCTGGAAAAAGCGCCTCAACCAAAATCGACATCGTTCCATCGTATTGGCCAAAGGCAGACACTATTGGGTCTATCAGTTGCTATTCGCGAAGAATGATCAAAGCAACATTACTCAAAGCGAACTTGTTTGGTTTCGATCGCTGGCCAAAACTTATGAAGGGTTAAACGAGGCACAGATTCAGCAAATGCTGGATCTCAAGGAGTTTGTGGAGATACATCATGACCAAGAAGTATAAAAGCGAGGCGTTTGAGTCCATTCACGAGTCAGCCAAAGCGCTTCATGCTGTCGGCGCCATCAGCAAAACCACTCTGCGAGAATATGATGAGGCATGTTTATCCATGCCAGACCAAATCCCTGCCGAACAGATCAAGCGACTACGTGAAAGCAGCCATGTCAGCCAACCTGTGTTCGCCCGCTACCTGAACACCAGCGCGTCCACTGTCAAAAAATGGGAGTCTGGAGAGAAACGGCCTAGCGGCATGGCGCTCAAGTTATTGAGCATCGTGCAAAAGCATGGCCTGCAGATTCTGGCCTGAGATGGCCCAATGCCAGAATCCACTGAACCCTCACGAACCGCCAAGGTCGATTAGCTACACGGCTCGCACGAGCCGATTTTCTGGAGCTGACCCATGGACATCATTCGTATCATTATCGCCATTCTGCTGCCGCCATTGGGTGTGTTCCTGCAAGTAGGCTTCGGCGGTGCATTCTGGCTGAATATCCTGCTGACCCTGTGCGGTTACTTCCCTGGCATCATCCACGCGGTGTACATCATCGCCAAGCGTTGAGGCCCTCAGCCTTTTGCAATGAGCCTTGAGTTGCGCTCATTGCGAAAGGCCATTTGCTCGATGGTCTGGGTGGCATGTTCGGCCTCTTCCCGCGCCTGAAGGATGATGCCGTGCTGCTCGGATTTGCTGCATACCGGGTCGGCGTTGCTGGCGTCACCGGTGAGCATGAAGGCCTGGCAACGGCAGCCGCCGAAGTCCTTTTCTTTTTCGTCGCATGAACGGCATGGCTCAGGCATCCAGTCGTAGCCACGAAAGCGATTGAAGCCAAATGAGTCGTACCAGATGTGCTGCATGCTGTGGTCGCGCACATTGGGAAACTGCACTGGCATCTGCCTCGCGCCGTGACAGGGCAGGGCGGTGCCGTCGGGTGTGACTGTCAGGAAGATGCTGCCCCAGCCGTTCATGCAGGCTTTGGGGCGCTCCTCGTAGTAATCCGGTGTCACGAAGATCAGCTTGCAGGGGTGGCCTTCGGCTTCCAGTTTGGCGCGGTATTCATTGGTGATGCGTTCGGCGCGCACCAACTGCTCGCGGGTGGGCAGCAAACCCACGCGATTAAGCTGTGCCCAGCCGTAGAACTGGCAGGTGGCGAGTTCGACGAAATCCGCTTCCAGCGCAATGCACAGTTCGATGATGCGGTCGATCTTGTCGATATTGTGCCGATGGGTGACGAAGTTCAGCACCATCGGGTAGCCGTGGGCTTTCACCGCTCGGGCCATTTCCAGTTTTTGCGCGAAGGCTTTTTTCGAGCCGGCCAGCAGGTTGTTCACCTGCTCGTCACTGGCCTGGAAGCTGATCTGGATATGGTCCAGGCCGGCCTTCTTGAAGTCGCTGATTTTTTGTTCGGTGAGGCCGATGCCTGAGGTGATCAGGTTGGTGTAGAAGCCCAGCTTGCGAGCCTCGCCGATCAGTTCGGCCAGGTCCTGGCGCACCAGCGGCTCACCGCCGGAAAATCCCAACTGCGCAGCACCCATTTCACGGGCTTCGCGAAATACCTTGATCCATTGTTCGGTGCTCAGCTCCTTGCCCTGCTCGGCGAAATCCAGCGGGTTGGAGCAATACGGGCACTGCAGCGGGCAGCGATAGGTCAGCTCGGCTAGCAGCCACAGCGGCAGGCCGATGGCTGGCTTTTCAGGCAAGGGTGATCCAGTGCTCAGCACGGGCGACCTCCATGAATTGCTCGATGTCTTCACCCAGCTCTGGCACACCGGGGAACTGCTTATCCAGCTCGGCAATGATTGCCGCAACGTCGCGCTCGCCGTCGATCAAGCCACCGATCAATGCGGCGCTATCGTTGAGCTTGATCATGCCTTCGGGGTAGAGCAACACATGGCCTTTCTGTGCAGGCTCGTACTGGTAGCGATAGCCCTGGCGCCAGGTCGGTTTTTTGCTGCGATCAAAGCTCATAGGGTGATCCCTTTATGCCATACCCGCTGTTCGGTCACGCTGTGATAGGGCGGGCGTTTGAGTTCGTAAGCCATGCTCATGGCGTCCAGCATGCTCCACAGGATGTCCAGTTTGAACTGGAGAATTTCCAGCATGCGCTCCTGCCCCTCGCGGGTGGTGTAGTGCTGCAGGGTGATCGCCAAGCCGTGTTCCACATCGCGACGGGCCTGGCCCAGGCGTGTGCGGAAGTACTCGTAACCGGCCGGGTCGATCCACGGGTAATGCTGGGGCCAACTGTCGAGGCGCGACTGGTGGATTTGCGGCGCGAACAGCTCTGTCAGCGAGCTGCTGGCGGCTTCTTGCCAGCTGGCGCGGCGGGCGAAGTTGACATAGGCGTCCACGGCGAAGCGTACGCCGGGCAGCACCAACTCTTGGGAGCGCAGTTGGTCGGGGTCCAGGCCCACAGCCTGGCCCAGGCGCAGCCAGGCTTCGATACCGCCGTCTTCACCGGGCGCGCCGTCGTGGTCGAGCAGGCGCTGGATCCATTCGCGACGGATTTCACGGTCTGGGCAGTTAGCCAGGATCGCCGCGTCTTTCAGAGGGATATTCACCTGATAGTAGAAGCGATTGGCGACCCAGCCCTGGATCTGCTCACGGCTGGCGCGGCCTTCGTACATCGCCACATGGTAGGGGTGATGGATATGGTAGAAGGCGCCCTTGGCGCGCAGGGCCGCTTCGAACTCAGCCTTGCTCAACGGTGTGTCGGTCATTTCGATCGCTCCTACAATTCAATGCTCATGCCGTCGTAAGCCACTTCGACATTGCGTCGCACCAGCTCCGCTCGCTCGGGGGAGTCTTCATCGAGGATCGGGTTGGTGTTGTTGATGTGGATAAGCACTTTGCGCTGTTTGGGCAATTGATCGAGCACTTCAAGCATGCCGCCGGGGCCGTTCTGTGCCAGGTGGCCCATCTCACGCCCGGTGCGGGTGCCGACGCCACGGCGCTGCATTTCATCGTCGTCCCACATCGTGCCGTCGACCAGCAGGCAGTCACTGCCGGCCATGATGTCCAGCAGCTGTGCGTCGACCTTGCCCAGCCCCGGGGCATAGAACAATTTGCCGCCGGTGCGCAGGTCTTCGACGATCAGACCGATGTTGTCACCGGGGTGCGGGTCGAAGCGGTGTGGCGAATAGGGCGGTGCGGCGCTGCGCAATGGCAGCGGGGTAAAGCGCAGGTTGGGGCAGGCCGGGATGGTGAAGCTGGCGTCCAACTCGATGCGGTTCCAGGCCAGGCCACCGTTCCAGTGGGTCAGCATGGTGAACAACGGGAAACCGGTGCTCAGGTCTTCGTGGACCATGTCGGTGCACCACACCTGGTGCGGGCAGCCTTCGCGCAGGCTCAGCAGGCCGGTGGTGTGGTCGATCTGGCTGTCCATCAGGATGATTGCGCTGATGCCGGTATCGCGCAGGGCGCGGCCCGGTTGCATGGGCGCAAAGCCCTGGAGTTGCGCGCGGATATCCGGCGAGGCATTGCAGAGCACCCAATTCACGCCATCGTCGGAGATCGCGATGGACGACTGGGTACGCGCCTGGGCCCGCAGGCTGCCATCGCGAAAGCCTGCGCAATTCACGCAGTTGCAGTTCCACTGCGGGAAGCCACCGCCGGCGGCGGAACCTAGAATCTGGACAAACATGATCGCTCCATCAAGCACAGCTCAAAACAAAAACGCCCCGGGCGAACCGAGGCGTTGTATCACTCAGCCAATCAACGGCTGGCGAAGTACATGGTGACTTCGAAACCAATACGCAGATCAGTGTAAGCAGGTTTGGACCAGGTCATATTCTTACTCCTATCAAGGGATGGGACGTTCACTACCAAGTAATACATATAGTCCACCTCCTGTTGGAGATGTTCAGATATTGCTGCGCAATGTTACGCAATTTTATTCAAGTTAGCGCTGTCTCGGTGGAGAAAGCCTGTTGCAGGGTTGGCAATGATCACGGCGATGGTTGCCAGTCGTCGTTGATACGCGGCCCGTTGGCCACGCATTGCCAGCCGCCTGCGGCGTCAGTGAGTTGTTGCGCGGCGCGCTGCACATCCTCGCGTGTGCACGCTTGGATCAACTGTTGAAGCTGATCCAGATAACCCGACGAATGACCTGCCAGGTGCGCATGCCAGAGCAAGTCGGCAGCTTCGTTGATAGGCAGCGTCTGGGCCGCGAACTGCTGTGCGAGGGCCTGGTTACCCACGTCGGGGCTGCGCTCGATCAACGACGGCAGTTGCCCCAGGAAGGTCTGCAACTGTTGGACGATGCCGTCTAGGGAAGTGCTGGGCGATTGCACCCCAAACAGCAGGCCGGTTTGGCCGTTGATCTGTCGGATGCCGCTGAACACGGCGTAGCCGATTTGCAGTTCGACTCTCAAACGCTGGTAGAACGGCCCCTGGAGCACGTGCCCGAGCAACCGCCAGTTGGCTTCATCGGCGAGGGATTGAGTCGGCGTTGGGCAAAATAACAGTAGCGCTGCTTCGCTGGATTCGGTGCTGACTTCTTGCCAGCGCTTGTGTCCGTCAAGGGCCTGGGGTGTGAAAGGCGTAGTTGCCGGTTGCCCAGGCAGCCGGGCCGCTGCGGCTTTGATCGCGGTTTCACAGGCGGGGGGCAGGCCCGTGCCCAGCCCCTGCCAGCGCGCGGTAGCCCATGATGCTGTCGTCTCCTGAGGCTCGGGCTGAACACTCGCACAGCAAGCAGGCAACGCCTTGAGCAGTTCCCGGATGGCGATCATCGGCACGGGAGCGGGCGCAGGCAAAGGTTCATTCGAGTCACTCAAACACAGCGCCAGTGCTTCGAGCACCGCCGGCATGGGCTCGTGAAGGCCGTGCATTCTCACCTGCCAGTCAGTGGCGATCGCTTCGCAAGACAACTCGACGCCCGCCTGGCGTGCCTGTTCGCGCAACGGCCGCAACAGGCCTTCCAGCCCGGTGGGTACGGCCGAGTCAAACCGCCAGTGCAGGTATAGCGCGCCTTCGCCAGTGTCATCCGCCAACGCCTGGCTGAAGGTCAATGTCGACCGCTCCCGCCGGCCCCGTGTGCGATCCTGAGCAAAGGTACGCAAGCCACGATGGGCGCTGGTTTGGCCGCGAATCAGGCCGGCGCGTTCTTCCTTGGCGGGCGCACGAAGCAAAGGGTTGTTGGGCGGCAGTTGCCAAGGGTGCCGGGAGGCGGGCAGGTGCAGTGAATCGAGCATGGTCTTGAGGGCTGCTGCGCCTTGTTCCGACAGGTCTTGGGCATCGTTGCGCGCCAACGCTAGGGCGCCTTGGACCTGTTGTTGGCGAGCATTGAGCAAGGCGAACTCTTCGCGTAACGCTGTCCAGTCGCTGTGTGCGAAGAAACTCAGCCAGTCGTGCAGCAGCTCTTCGATCGGCGTGGCCGGTTCGCGCTCGCTGCCGAGAGTGAAGTGGATATCCAGCACGGCTTGATCCGCGAATTGGTACAGCACGGACGCCTGCAGCGCGGTGGCCAGTCGTCGTGCTTGCAGTTCGGCGAGCAACCCGCCGGGGGCCGAGGCGTTGAGCCAGGTGCAGAGAAACGCCAGCGCTTCCCGTGGCGCGTCACAGGTAATGACTTGATGCAGGTGGCGATCGGCGGTGTGTTGATAGCAGCGTGCCGAGCCTTGCATCAAGGCCGGTGGAGCGGCCTGCGGGTGCAATGGCCCGGGCGTCAGTTGGTCACTGAACTGCTGGGCCAAGGCCTGAAGGTCGCTCAGCGATTGTGGGCCGGCGAGGCTCAAGGTCATCTGCCCGCTTTGATAAAAGTCTGCGTGGAACCCACGCAAGGCGTGCTGAAAGTCGTCGCTTTCCACCGGCAGGCTGTCGCGGTTGCCGGCATGAAAACCTCGCAGGGGATGATCTGCCGCCAAGCCTTGCAGCAGCGCCACTTGCTGTTGGGCCTTGGCATCCTGGGACCAGGCGATGAACTCCGCGTCCAGCACTTCGCGTTCACGTTGTTGATCGTCGAGGGCCAGGCGTGGGTGAGCCAGCATATCCGCCAAACGCGCCAGCCCGTCTGCAAAAACCGGCCCCGGCAGTTCAAAGAAGAACTCGGTGGTGCGCTCACGGGTGCTGGCGTTGACCTGCCCACCGTGGCGCTGCACGTAGGCCATCAGCCCTTCGCCTGCTGGAAAACGCTCGGTACCGAGAAACAACAAGTGCTCAAGAAAATGCGCCAGCCCAGGCGAAGCCAATGGCACGTCATGGCTGCCGGCAGCCACCTGTAAAACGGCGGCGCAGCGCTTCAAGCGCGGCGCATGGCGCAGGCAAACCCGCAGGCCATTGGCGAGGGTCAGGTGAACGGGATGAGGGTGAACCGGCGCAGGCATGGGCACTTCCGAGGCGTGGGAAGTGCCTATGCTAGCAAACCCAATGGGTCAGGGCTTGTGCAGTGCGCCGTAGAGTTCGGCGCGACGGTCTTGCAGGTAGTGGTTGGCGGCGCGGGCGTCGACAATAGATTGGCGATCCAGGGTGCCGACGATCAAGGCTTCATCCAGGCCGGCCTGGGCAATTCGTTGGCCGTCCGGCGCGGCAATGCTGCTTTGCCCGCAGTAGTGAATCTCGCCTTCGTGCCCGCAATAGTTGGCATAGGCCACGAAGCATTGGTTTTCAAAGGCTCGCGCCCGCACGGTGACGTCGGCAACGAAGTCGAACGGCACCATATTGGCGGTGGGCACCAGGATCAGTTCGGCACCGGCCAGGGCCAGGCGCCGAGTGTTTTCCGGAAACTCCAGGTCGTAGCAAATCAGCATGCCCACCTTCCAACCGTTCAATTCCACCACCGGGAAATCATCGGGGCCGGCGCTGAACATCGAGTGGTCAAGATCGCCAAACAAGTGAGTCTTGCGGTAGTTGCACAGGCGGTTGCCCTGAGCATCGATCAACTGCACCGCGTTGTAGACCTGGCCGTCTTCGGCCCGTTCCGGGTAGCCATACAGGATCGCCAGCCCAGCACTTTGCGCCAGTTGGGCAATCGCCTGCGCCGATGGCCCATCCTGTGCCTCGGCCAGTGCGCCAACGGCTTCGGCGCCAATGTTATAGCCGCTGAGGAACATCTCTGGCAGCACCAGCACATCGGCGCCGTGTGCCTCATGGGCCAACTGGTGCAGGCGCTGCAGGTTAGCGGCCACATCCAGCGGCAGCGGCGGGCATTGGTACAGGGCGACACGCATGCTCAACTCCTTATTCTGCGAGGGCGATTGGCCCTATTTCATCGAACACGTCGCCTGGGCCTGGGTTCTCCGGGTGGGTGCTGCCACCGAAGTGGTTCATGATGCCCCATACCGCGTTGAGCGAGGTTTGTACGGCGCCTTCGACCCATGCAGGCGTCCACGATACATCATCACCCGCGATGAAGATCCCGCGTTGTTCGGCAGGCATATCCTTTTGCATGAAGTGCGCATACATCCGCTGGTTATAGCGATAGTGACCGGGCAAAGCGCCTTTGAAGGCCCCGAGGAAATGTGGATCGGCCTCCCAGGACACGGTGATCGGGTCGCCGATGATGCGCGCCTTGATGTCAACGTTGGGGTAGATCTTCTTCAGCGCATCGAGGGCCAGTTTCACCCGCTTGTCGATAGGCTGGGGCAGCATTTTCAGCGCGTCGCTCATCCATGAGTAGGACAAGCAGATCACCCCCGGCTTGTCGTCGCCATTATCGAACAGGTACGTGCCCCGGGTCAGGCGGTCGGTGAGGGTCATGCTCATTAGGTCGCGCCCGGTTTGCGGGTCTTTGTCTTTCCAGAATGGGCGGTCAACCATCACGAAGGTTTTCGATGACTGCATGTAGCGAGTGCGATCCAGGGCCATCCACATTTTTTGTGAGAACAGGGTTTCGTCGCATTCGATCTGTGTGGTCAGCAGCCAACTTTGGCAGGTGGTCAGCACCGCCGCGTATTCGCGGGTGTCACCATAGTTGTCGGTAACGGCAAAGCGGCCATCGGCGGCGTGGGCAATGCGCTTCACGCCTGCTCGTGGTGCGCCTCTATGCAGCGAGCTCAGGCTGGTGCCGGCCGGCCAGTGTGCGCAGCGCTCCGGCACGTGGCGCCAGATGCCCATGGGCACTTGTGCCACGCCACCGACGATCAGGTGTTGATGATCATCGCAGTTAGTCATCACCACGCGGAAGATTTCCAGCATGGAGTTGGGGAAGTCAGAGTCCCAGCCGCCGGTACCGAAACCGACCTGGCCAAACACTTCGCGGTGGTGAAACGACAATTTGGCGAAGGCTTTGGAGGTGGCGACGAAGTCGTAGAAGGTGCGGTCATCCCACAGCGGCACGAGCTTGTTCCATAGCTCCTTGAGCCGCGGCACGTCACGGTCGCGGATTGCCTGCTGGATATCGCCGAACTGCGAACCGGCCTCCAGGGCGTCGGCCCAGGCATCGGCCACTTCCTGGAACAGAGCAGGCAAGTCGGCGAGTTTTTGCGCGTAGTGGGTCTGGCCTTCCAGATCGATCACGGTGCTGCCGGACGCCGGCGTCAGCGGGTTGGGAAAGGGCTTGGTTTCCAGTCCCAGTTTGTCCACGTAATGGTAGAACGCCGTGGACGACACCGGGAACCGCATACCGCCCAGCTCGGCGATGATGCCTTCGGCGCCTTCAAAGGCTTGGGAGCGCAAGCGACCACCCATCTTCGAGGCTTCATACACAACGGGCTTGAGCCCGAGTTTCATCAGCTCGTACGCCGCAACCAGGCCCGCGATCCCGGCACCCACAATTGCCACTTCGGCGCCGTGATTAGCAGCAGGAATACTGCCCAGCCCGGCAGGGTGTTCGATCCAGTCATCAAAGGCAAACGGGAAGTCCGGGCCGAAGATGGTGATGGGTTTCTTACCGTCGCCCGGGTGGCGATTGGGCTTGCTGAGGGTGCTGGACGGAATGCTCATGGCTGACCTTACTGACGGCTCGGCGGGAGGAGGGCCCGTTGAGTATAGGAAAAGATGGCAGCCAGTTTAGGGAGCGTTGCGCTCGTTAATAAGACGCAATGTGTCGTCGTATTGCGCTAGTTTTAGTCAATATGACGAAGATGGTGATCAGATTGGTTGTCCGCGATCCAATTTGTTACTGAGGATGATCGAGGTGGTGGTTTTCTCCACACCGTCGACACTGCCGATCTGGTCCAGTAATTGGTCCAGTTGCTCCGGCGAATCGGTACGCAGCCAAGCCACATAATCGAACTCCCCACTCACCGCGCACAGCTGCTGCACCTGGGCCATGGCGCTTAGCCTGCGCAACACCTCTTTGCCCGAACGGGGTTGCACGGTAATGCCCACGTAAGCCTGCAACCCACCATCCGCAACGCGCTGGCCCAGGCGCACGCCGTAACCGGTGATGACCTGGGTTTTCTCCAGGCGTGCCAGACGCGACGTGACGGTGGTACGCGCGATGCCCAACTGCCGGGCGAGCATGGCCACGCTTTCACGGGCATTGAGCTGCAGGGCGGCGATCAGTTGGCGGTCGATTTCGTCTAGGGCGGGCAAGGGGAGAGCTCCAGTGCGGGCGGGCAGTGAGCAGGCATGTTACAGGCTTGGCCCTGCGGAAAAAATCACTCGGCCAGATACGCAAAAGCCGCGCAATGCGCGGCTTTCTTGTGTGGTGGGCCCAGTAGGACTCGAACCTACGACCAAGGGATTATGAGTCCCCTGCTCTAACCAACTGAGCTATAGGCCCTCAGTAGGTCGCGGATTATAACGATGGTTTGTTCACTGTGCCATCCGAAAAATCCTCATGCCGTGTACGAAGGAAGCTGGCGGCAAAAAGCTCCGGCGGCAGAGGCAGGCTGACGATGTAGCCCTGCATCTGTTCACACCCCTCGCTTGCGAGGAATGCTTGTTGTGCCGGGGTCTCCACGCCTTCGGCGATGATGGTGAATTGCATGCTGTGGCCGAGGGCGATGATGGCGCGCACGATGGCTGCATCGTGAGGGTCGTCGGGCAAGCCGCGGACGAAGGATTGGTCGATCTTGAGGAAGTCCAGGGGCAGGCGCTTGAGGTAGCTGAGGGACGAGTAGCCGGTGCCGAAATCATCGATCGCCAGCTGGACGCCCAGGCGCTTGAGTTGGTGCAACACCGCGAGTGCTTCTTCTGCTTGGCTCATGATGAAGTTTTCGGTGATTTCCAGTTGCAGGCAGCCGGGTTCGAGGCGGTAATCGCGCAGCAGTTGTTCGATGCGTGACAGCAGGTTGGGGTGACGCAGTTGGGCGCCTGCGAGGTTGACCGACAGGGGGCCGAAATCCTCGAAAGCCGCTTGCCAGGCGTGCAGCTGCCGGCACGCCTGTTCCAGTACCCAGTCGCCGATTTGCAGGATCATGCCGTTCTCTTCGGCCAAGGCGATAAAGTGCTCGGGCGGGACCTCGCCCAGCGTCGGGTGGTGCCAGCGGATCAAGGCTTCGGCGCCGATCAGTTGTTGGGTGACGAGGTTGCGCTTGGGTTGGTAATACAAGCTCAATTCTTCACGTTCGATGGCGCGGCGCAGTTCGTGCTCCAGCGCTACGCGTTCATTGGCTTGGGCAGTCAGGTCGCGGGTATAGCGCTCGACCCGGTTACGCCCCTTGGCTTTGGAGCGATACATCGCGGCGTCGGCATTTTTGACCAGGGTGGCGACGTCAGTACCGTCTTGCGGATATAGGCTGGTGCCGATACTGGCGCTGATAAAGAACTCATGCTCGCCGGCCTGGAATGGCGGGGTAAAACAGTCGAGCAGTTTGTTCGCCAAGTGCTGGGCGTCGCTCGCCTGTTGCAAGCCGGGCAGGAGGATGATGAATTCGTCGCCGCCCAAGCGAGCAACGGTGTCCACGTCCCGCAACTGCTCCTTGAGGCGTACGGCGATGTCTTTGAGCAGCAGGTCGCCGACCGGGTGGCCGAGGCTGTCGTTGATGTGTTTGAAGCGATCGAGGTCGAGAAACAACACCGCGCCCTGTTTACCACTTTCCTGCTGGCCGTTGAGTGCGGCCTGCAGCCGGTTTTCAAACAAGGTGCGGTTGGGCAGGCCAGTCAATGGGTCGTGGTGGGCCTGATAATCCAGGCGTGCCTGGGCCAGCTTGAGGCTGGAGATGTCGGCGAACACGGCGACGAAGTGAGTGACCAAGTGCTCGCGGTTACGCACGGCGCTGATGGTCAGCCAGCTCGGATACACCTCGCCGTTCTTGCGGCGGTTGGAGATCTCTCCTTGCCAGTGACCGTGGGCCGTCAGCTGGTGCCACATCGCCGCATAGAACGCGCTGTCATGCAGGCCGGAGGCAAGCAGGCGCGGGGTATGGCCAAGGGCTTCAACCTCGCTGTAACCGGTTATCTCAGTGAAGGCGCGGTTGACGGCGCTGATGTTCTGCCGTGTGTCGGTGATCAAGACACCCTCGGCGGTGCTTTCGAACACCGTGGCGGCCTGCTGCAGTTTTTCCTGCATCAACTGGCGTTCGGTGATGTCCCGGGCGATGGTCAGCATGCATTCTTCGTCGCCAATCGGCAGTGGGCGGCTGGACACTTCGCAGAGGCGAAGCTGGCCGTCGGCACGACGGATATGACAGATGAAATCGCGGACAAAGCCGTCGCGCTGCATCAACTCCAGCATGTGTTTGCGTTCGTTGAGGTCGACCCAGATGCCTAGGTCCAAGGTTGATTGGTCAAGTGAGGAGGCGCTGGTGAAGCCGGTCAGGTGGCTGAAAC
Organism: Pseudomonas sp. AM4(2022); assembly: GCF_036346515.1. Lineage (NCBI taxonomy): Bacteria > Pseudomonadati > Pseudomonadota > Gammaproteobacteria > Pseudomonadales > Pseudomonadaceae > Pseudomonas > Pseudomonas sp. AM4(2022). The sequence continues at coordinate 49,261 of NZ_JAOTNW010000010.1, read as the reverse complement.
CTTCGTTCACTTCAATCAGCAGGCCATCCCTTTGGCGACTCAGTAGTAAACCGTCGGGGGAAGCATGGAATGCCTTGGCGAATTTCTCTTCGGAGGTTTGCAGCTGCTGTTGGGTTTCCTTGAGCTCGGTGATATCGCGCACCACCACCACCAGGGCTTCAGTGGTATCGAGTTGGAACGGCTCAGCTGAGATCAGCCCGGTAAATGCCTGACCATTGCTGCGCAGAAAGGACATTTCCAGGTTACGGATACTGGTGGTCTGTACCCGCTGCAGCAAATCCGGGCCGACGCCCTGAATGCCCCATATATTCAGATCCGAGGCGGTTTTGCCCACGACCTCATCAGAGCTCAGGCCAATCTGGTCCTCGAATGCCTTGTTGACCTCCAGCAAACAACCATCAGACAACCGAGCAATCACCAGGATGTCCGGACACTGCTGAAACACCGAGGCAAATTTCTGCTCGGACAGTTGCAGGGCTTCTTCGGTGCGCTTGGCTTCGCTGATGTCGATCATCAGGCCACGCAGCACCGGCTCGTGGCCGTGTTCGATCAGGCTGACAATGTCACGTACCCACAGGCAGCGGCCATCAGCGGTGATGACCCGGTAATCAATACTGTGATCACGGTTAGCGCGAGTTTCCCGATAGCAATAGGCCTCGGCGCGGGTCAGGTCGGCGGGGTGGATGATGTTGCGCCAGAAGCCTGGAATCAGCCAATGTGCGCGGGGATAGCCGAGTAGCTCTTCGGCATGGGGCGACACGTAGCTGTAGGTGAAATCGCTGATGCTTGCTTCCCAGGCGATGGCGGACAAGCTCTCCACCAAGCCGCGATAGTGGTACTCGCTGCTTCGCAGTTCTTGCTCAAGGGCGACCCGGCGGGAAATTTCCGAGCTGAGCCGGCGATTGATCCGAATGACGATTGCCAGCACCGTACTCAATAGCAGCACCGCTGGCAGGCCGTACGTGAGCAGGTCAGCCCAGAAGGTGCGGTGATCGGTGAAGCTGCCGACCCAGTGCTGCTGGATCGCATCCGTCTCGGCTGAGCTGAGGTCGGCGAGGACTTTGTCCAGGATGCCCACCAGGATTTTCTCATCCCGCGGCACGCCCATCGCCAGTTGGTAGCGATAGGGTGTTTCGCCGCTGACGTACAGGCCGTCGAGCTTGAGTTGGCGCAGGCTCCAGACGCTGGAGGCGAGGTCGCCGACCACGGCATCCACTTCATCGGTGGCCAGGGCTTGCAGCGTCGAACTGACGTTGGGCATCGCCACAAGATTAAGGTCCGGATGGTGGGTACGCAGCAGTTCATGGGGCGCGTAGTTTTCCACCACGGCAATTTTCAGCCCGTACAAATCCTTGAGACTGCGTGGTTTCGCGCCGCCTTCATGGGCCAGGATGACGATGGGAAAGTCGAGATAGGGGCGTGTGAAGGCCAGGAAGTTCTGGCGTTCGGGGGTGGACATGATGCCAGGTAGCAGGTCGAGTTGGTTATTGCGGGCTTGTTCAAGCACCGCGGTCCAGTTAACCGGTTCGATCAGTTTGATTCGCACACCCAGGCGGTCCTGGAGCAGGCGTACGTAATCGGCTGCCAAGCCCTGATATCGGCCATTTTCATCGCGATATTCAAAAGGTGGCCAAGACGCATCCACGCCTAGGCGCAGCTCCTGATGGTCCGCCAACCAGCTACGCTCATCATCCGTAAGAGTCAACGCGCCAGCCGTTGCGGTCCAGGTCAGCAGCGACAGCAGTATCACGGTCGGCAATCTGGGCATAACGGTCTCGTTATGGCACGGGGAATGTCTCGAGTGTAGACGGGCATTGCGAGGGCGGGTGGTGCGGGGCAGTTAATCTGTGCAAAGGAATCGGTAGAAAGCAAAACCCCCGGCCTGGGCCGGGGGTTCTGGTATCACTCGTCGAGGAAGGAGCGCAGATGCTCGCTTCGCGTCGGGTGGCGCAACTTGCGCAGCGCCTTGGCTTCGATCTGACGGATCCGCTCACGGGTCACGTCAAACTGCTTACCGACTTCCTCAAGGGTGTGGTCGGTATTCATGTCGATGCCGAAACGCATGCGCAGTACCTTGGCTTCACGAGCAGTGAGGCCGGACAGTACGTCGCGAGTCGCTTCTTTCAAGCTCTCAACAGTGGCGACATCGATTGGCGACTGCATGGTCGAGTCTTCGATGAAATCACCCAGATGGGAGTCTTCGTCATCACCAATCGGCGTTTCCATGGAGATCGGCTCTTTAGCGATCTTCAATACCTTGCGGATTTTATCCTCAGGCATTTCCATGCGTTCGCCCAGCTCTTCCGGGGTCGGTTCGCGACCCATTTCCTGCAACATCTGCCGGGAAATGCGGTTGAGCTTGTTGATGGTCTCGATCATGTGCACCGGAATACGGATGGTGCGGGCCTGGTCGGCGATCGAGCGAGTGATCGCCTGACGGATCCACCAGGTGGCATAAGTCGAGAACTTGTAGCCGCGACGGTATTCGAACTTGTCCACCGCCTTCATCAAGCCGATGTTGCCTTCCTGGATCAGATCAAGGAATTGCAGGCCACGGTTGGTGTACTTCTTGGCGATGGAGATCACCAGACGCAAGTTCGCTTCAACCATCTCTTTCTTCGCGCGGCGGGCCTTGGCCTCACCGATCGACATGCGACGGTTGATGTCTTTGATTTCTGCAATCGTCAGGCCGGTTTCGGTCTCAAGCGCGGTCAGCTTCTGCTGGCAACGGATGATATCGGGCTGCAGGCGGCCGATGGCTTCGGCGTATTTCGCCTTGCCCTTGGCCAGTGCGTCGCTCCAGCTTTCGTCAACTTCGTTGCCCGGGAACTGGCGCAGGAAATCGGTACGCGGCATGCGCGCATCACGCACACAGAGCTGCATGATCGCACGCTCTTGGGCACGCAGACGTTCAAGAGCACTGCGAACACGCTCAACCAGGCCTTCGAATTGCTTAGGCACCAGCTTGATCGGCATGAACAGCTCAGCCAGGGCCACCAGCTCGGCAATCGCCTGCTTGTTGCCGCGACCATGCTTCTTCAGGGCCTTGCGGGTGATTTCCATTTGATCGGAAACCGCACCGAAGCGCTGGGCAGCGATGACCGGGTCTGGACCGCTTTCGGCTTCTTCTTCGTCGTCGCTGCTTTCAGCTTCGTCGTCGTCGGAGTCGTCGTCCGCTTTTGCGGCTTTCGCATCAACAGGCGGCGGTACTTCGGCGGCAGGCGGCGCAATGCCGTCGTCCGGGTCGATATAACCGCTCAGGACGTCGGACAGGCGGCCACCTTCGGTGGTGACGCGAGTGTACTCGGAGAGAATGTGGTCAACCGTGCCAGGGAAGTGCGCAATGGCGCCCATCACTTCACGGATGCCCTCTTCGATACGCTTGGCGATTTCGATTTCGCCTTCGCGTGTCAGCAGCTCGACGGTACCCATTTCGCGCATATACATGCGCACAGGGTCTGTCGTGCGGCCGATATCGGTCTCTACTGCAGCCAGCGCGGCAGCAGCTTCCTCAGCGGCGGCCTCGTCGGTATCAGCGTCGGCCAGCATAAGGGAATCCTTATCTGGCGCGACTTCGAATACGTTGATCCCCATGTCGTTAATCATGCGGATGATGTCTTCCACCTGCTCAGGATCTGAAATATCCTCAGGCAGGTGGTCGTTGACCTCCGCGTAAGTCAGGTAACCCTGCTCACGACCGAGAAGTATCAACTCTTTGATACGAGACTGCTGTTGCGCTTTTCCGGACATAACACCCTATCCACTGAAGGTCTTGGCGGGCAAAAAACAAGCCGAGGATTATACCCGAGCTATGACCTCACACGCCAGCTGAGGTCGGGTTTGATGCGTAAACATTCTGTTTTAAGAGGTCGCGCATCTGTTTTGCTATCTGAATTTGCTCTTCAGCCGATAATCCCGGCTGCCTCGCTCTCTTGATAAGTTCGTCGAGGGTCTGAGTGTGTTGACCCGCGGATAACCTATTAATGGTGTCTAAAAACTGTTGTTCAAGGTTGTCGCCGTCAATTAGCCACTCCTTTTCCGCCAGTGCCCGCAATAAACGGCCCTGTTCCGTGCCGTGCCAGCGAGCCATCAACTGAATTGAGTTTAGCTTAGGGTTTTTCTGCACGGCTTCGATCAGTGCAATAAGCACCTGAGCATAGGTATTGCTTTCGTTGGCAAAGTGGTCGGCACTTTCAACCTTGCCGGCCAATTGCGGGTGGTGAATCAGTGTGCGCAGTGCAATCAATGTGGGGGCTTCCACCGCTACGGGCGTGCGTGGCGCGTAGGCTTCATCGCGATCACCGCGTTTGCCGTTTTTGCTCCACGGCTTTTTATCCCACTTCTTGCCGCCTGCGCCGGGCTTTTTCGGCGTCCATTCCTGCTGGGGCGCGAAGGCTTCCTGAGGCTGGTGGAAATCGGCGTAGTCCGGCATGGCGTCGTAATCCATGCCGGGGTCGTAGGCTGGCGGCGCCTCTTGCGGGGCGCTGTGCACCAGCTGGCTTACGGCTTCACCGCTCAAGCCGGTGATCTCCAGCAGGCGCTGGCGCATCAGCGTGCGCAAGTTGGCGCCCGGAACTTTGTCGATCAGCGGCGCCGCGAGGGTGGCCATATGGGCCTTGCCCTCGAGGGAGCGCGGGTCGGCTTCTTCGGTCAGTTGCTGGAAAAAATAATCCGCCAGCGGCTGCGCATGTTGATTGATGCGTGCGCGGAACGCGTCGGTACCTTCCGAGCGCACCAGGGTGTCCGGGTCTTCGCCTTCGGGCAGGAACAGGAAGCGTGCGCGGCGCCCATCCTGCAGGCTCGACAGCGTGGCTTCGAGCGCGCGCCAGGCGGCGTTGCGGCCGGCCTGGTCGCCGTCAAAGCAAAACAGCACGCTGGGCACGACGCGGAACAGGCGCTTCAAATGTTCTTCGCTGGTGGCGGTGCCGAGGGTCGCGACCGCGTTGCGCAAGCCTTGTTGGGCCAGGGCGATCACGTCCATATAGCCTTCAACCACGATGATCTCGTCGAGGTTGCGGTTGTTCTTGCGTGCTTCGAACAGGCCGTAGAGTTCCTGGCCCTTGTGGAACACCGGGGTCTCCGGAGAGTTCAGGTACTTGGGCTTGTCGTCCCCGAGTACACGGCCGCCGAAGGCGATGATGCGGCCACGGCTGTCGCGGATCGGGAACATCACGCGGTCGCGGAAGCGGTCATAGCGCTTTCCAGTCTCGGCGTTTTCCACCAACAGGCCGGCATCGATCATGGCCTTTTGCTGGAGGGTGTCGCTGCTCAGGTGTTTATACAGATTGTCCCAGCCCGGCGGGGCGAAGCCGAGTCCGAAGTCCCGAGCAATTTCGCCGGTGAGGCCGCGCCCTTTAAGGTAATCGACAGCGGCCTTGCGCTGCGGATGGCTCTTGAGTGCCTGGCGGTAAAAATCGGCAGCGGCGGTCAGCAGCGGATACAGCGGCGAATCGGTGGGTTGCCGGGGTTTGTGCGGCCGGCCACTTTCTTCGCGGGGCACTTCCATGCCCGCGGCTTTGGCCAAGTCCTCGACAGCCTGGGGGAAGTCCAGGTTGTCGTGGTCCATCAAGAAGCCCAGGGCATTCCCGCCCGCGCCGCAACCGAAACAGTAATAGAACTGCTTGTCGGGGCTGACACTGAAGGATGGGGTTTTTTCTTTATGGAAAGGGCAGCAGGCGGTGTAGTTTTTGCCGGCTTTTTTCAGCTGTACGCGTGAGCTGACAACATCGACGATGTCGGTGCGGTTCAGAAGGTCGTCAATAAAGCTCTGGGGAATCAGCCCGGCCATGGCGTTCTCGTCATCACTGCGTGTAAATGAGGGCCCGTGATGTGTTCAAGCGCACGTATGGAATGCTCGATCATCATCGTCTGCGTGGGTCATCAGGGAGTGTATCTGCCGAATATTTACTGAGGATAGTTTCTGATCAGTCTTCGGCATGGAAATGTTGCCCGGGCGTCCGGTCTTGGCCAATGGCGGCCTCGGAAACGCATCGTTGGGCACAGCCGATACAGTTGATCGTCTGTTTGAAGAATAGGTGTGCTCGTCAGTAGCCTTGTTAGGCTCGTCAGAAGAGACGTGCACCGCTGACAAAAGAGCCAGCCCTGACGTGTGAAGCAGTGTCTCGGTCGCGTGTGCGGCGTCGACGGTGAAGCATCAAGCGATATCCGCAAATGCCAACAGCCCGGCTGAGGGCCGGGCTTGGCAGAAGCTTGCTACGAACGTCTGTGTATTAGTACAGACGAACGGCGCGGCGCTGTTCGCGCTGAACTTTCTTAGCGTGACGCTTAACAGCGGCTGCTGCTTTGCGCTTACGCTCAGAAGTTGGCTTCTCATAAAATTCGCGGCTACGAACTTCAGCCAGAACACCGGCTTTTTCGCAGGAGCGCTTGAAACGACGCAGAGCTACGTCGAAGGGTTCGTTCTCTTTTACTTTGACGGCTGGCATCCAGAGCTACCTTCTTTCATTACCGGGAATCAACGTTCTCGTCGCAAAAAATTCGCGGCTGAGGTCGTCGGTTTTTAAGGGTTGCGGATGTTAACCCCTCATTGCCCGGAATGCAAAGCCTCTGATCGAAAACCGCTAGTCGGGAGGGGGAGTGGCGACTATTATGCGCGCCTTCGAATTCAGCCTCTACAAGGCGCAAACCCATGCTAGTACTGGGACTTGAAACCTCCTGCGACGAAACCGGAGTCGCACTATACGACAGTGAACGCGGGCTTTTGGCCGATGCACTGTTTAGTCAGATCGACCTGCATCGCGCCTATGGCGGCGTGGTGCCGGAGCTTGCCAGCCGCGATCACGTCAAGCGCATGCTGCCGTTGATCCGCCAGGTGCTGGATGAGGCCGGCTGTGTGGCAACCGAGATCGATGCCATCGCTTACACCGCCGGCCCCGGATTGGTCGGAGCCCTGCTGGTTGGGGCCTCTTGCGCCCAGGCGTTGGCCTTTGCCTGGGGTATTCCTGCCCTTGGCGTGCACCATATGGAAGGCCACTTATTGGCGCCCATGCTGGAAAAAACACCGCCAGAGTTCCCGTTCGTCGCTTTGTTGGTTTCGGGCGGGCATACGCAGCTGGTTCAGGTGGATGGGATCGGCCAATACACACTCTTGGGCGAGTCGCTGGACGATGCCGCGGGTGAAGCGTTCGACAAAACCGCGAAGATGATGGGACTTAATTATCCGGGTGGTCCGGAAATCGCCCGCCTTGCCGAGAACGGCGTTGCCGGTCGCTACACGTTCCCGCGGCCGATGTGTGATCGTCCTGGCTTGATGTTCAGTTTCAGCGGCTTGAAAACCTCTGCCTTGAACACCTGGCAGCAGAGCGTCAGCGCCGGGGACGACGGCCAGCAAGCCCGTTGCGACATCGCGCTGGCGTTCCAGCAGGCTGTGGTGGAGACTTTGACCATCAAGTGCAAGCGCGCCCTGAAACAGGCGGGCATGAAGCGGCTGGTGATCGCAGGCGGCGTCAGCGCCAACAAGGCGTTGCGCAGTTCCCTGGAAAAAATGCTCGGCGATATGAATGGCAATGTGTTCTACGCACGCCCTGAGTTCTGCACTGACAACGGCGCAATGATCGCCTATGCCGGTTGCCAGCGCTTGCAGGCCGGGCAGCACGAAAGTCTGGCGATCAGCGTGCAGGCGCGCTGGCCGATGGAGCAATTGCCGCCGTTGTAAGGTTCAAGGGCGCCGGATCCAGGCGGAGAATTTAAAAATGCCGTTCGCGCCCGGCAAACAGGTCGCGTAGATTGCCGCGGTGGCGCCAGACGATCAGCAGTGTCAGCACGCTCATCGGCAGCAGCGCTTGCGGTTCCTGCCAGGCCAGCAGCGGCAGGGTCAGCGGCGTGGCAATCAGCGCGGCCAGCGAGCTGGTGCGGGTCAGGTAGAACGTCAGCAGCCAGGCGAGCATGGCCAGTAACGCCGCAGGGGGGTAAATGCCCAGTAGCAGGCCGGCCGCCGTGGCGACGCCCTTGCCGCCGCGAAAACGGAAGTACAACGGGAACAGGTGGCCCAGGACGGCACATAGGCCCACCCAGGCTTGCTGTTGCAAGCTAAGGCCGACGAGGCTGGCGATCAGCACGGGCAGCAGGCCCTTGCACACGTCGCCCAGCAAGGTCAGGACGGCGAGTTTCTTGCCGGCCAGGCGCAACATATTGGTGGCGCCGGCATTGCCTGAGCCACTCATTCGCGGATCGGGATTTCCCGTCAAGCGGCTGAGCAAAATGGCGAAGGACAGCGAGCCGAGCAGGTAGGCGAAAATCGCCAGTGACCAAAACATGCTAACTATTCCGGGCGAGGACGCCCTGATTCTAACGGGGCATCGCGCCCTTGTCGTGCTGCGGAGAAAAGTGCTTGGACAGAGTGTTTATCGAAGGCCTGGAAGTCGACACCGTGATCGGGGCTTACGACTGGGAGCGCGGAATCCGGCAATGCCTGCGCCTGGACCTGAGCTTCGCCTGGGATAATCGCCCAGCTGCGGCCGGTGATGACCTGACCCTGGCACTGGATTACGCCAGGGTGTCTGCGCGTATCCAGGCCTTTGCCGAGCAGTCTCAGTACCAACTGGTGGAAACCTTTGCCGAGCGTCTGGCCGAAGTGCTGATGAGTGAATTCCAGATTCCCTGGCTGCACCTCAAGTTGACCAAGCCCGGCGCGGTACCGGCTGCCAAGGGCGTGGGCGTGGAGATCGAGCGCGGATGTCGTTGACTCAGGTTTACCTCGGGCTTGGCAGCAATATCGACCGCGAGGCTCGCCTATGCGCCGGCTTGGATGCGTTGGCGGGTTTCTTGACGGATATGCGCTGTTCGGCGGTGTTCGAAAGCCAGCCGGTGGGGATCAAAAGTGGACCGTTTTTCAATCTGGTGGTGTCGGCTTATACCGACCTGCCGTTGGTGGAGTTGGATCGCCGCTTGAAATCCATCGAGGCTGACAATGGTCGCTACGCGCCCGACCGCAAAGGCCTGCCGTTGGATATCGATGTGTTGTTGTATGGCGATTGGGTGGGCAATTTCGATGGATTGATCTTGCCGCGGGCCGAAATTCTGAAAAACGCCTTTGTGTTGTGGCCGCTGTCGATGATGGCGCCGGACCGTATGCACCCTGAGGCGGGCAAGACAATGGCCGAATTATGGCGAGACGCGCAGATTGATCAGGTATTGGCACCTGTGGCGTTCGAGTGGCAGGGGCAGCCAATCACGCCACACGCTCTTTTGTAGGAGCCGAGCTTGTTGTGGCGAGGGAGCTTGCTCCCGCTGGGCTGCGCAGCAGCCCCACTATCTTGGGAGCGCTTCGCACTGGAGCGCCAGCCCGGTCCCGCGGGAGCAAGCTCCCTCGCCACAACGGCCATCGCCTAGGGTGAGGGATTTTCCTTGTAGGCTTTAAGCGCCTTGAGCCGTTCGCGCTTGAGCGCCTCGCCCAGTTCGGGGCCTTTGAAACCCTTTTCTAGCAGCGGCGCGACCGGCACTTCGCGTGCAGCCTTTGCTGCTGCGCGCAAATAATCGGCCTGTGGATAACTGCGTTGCTCAAAACCCTCGCGGCCACGAGCGTCCATTTCGCAGGCCACCACGAACTCTTCAAAGCGTTGCGGCCGACGGTACACGTCGAAGCTTTGCAGCAACTCCAGCAATGTCGAGGCCTTGAGCTCAAGCGCTCGATGCCCGTGAGTATGATATTGCCCCACCAGCAAGGCCAACTCCTGGCAATCCCTCGGCGCCTTGAAAAGCTCGTTCACCGCTTTGATCAGCTTCAGGCCGCGTTGCTCGTGAGCAATATGCTGCGGTAACTTATCCACAGGCGTCAGGCCTTTGCCCAGGTCGTGCAACAGGCAGGCCCAGCGCACGCTCAGCGGTTGCTTGTGCAGGGCAGCTTGCTCCAGCACGCTCAAGGTGTGCACGCCGGTGTCTATTTCCGGGTGGTGAGCTGCGGGCTGCGGCACACCGAACAGCGCGTCCACTTCCGGCATCAAGGTTTTCAGTGCGTCGCAGTCACGCAGTACTTGAATAAATACCTGGGGTTGATCTTCCATCAGCGCCCGTGAGATTTCCTTCCAGCTGCGCTCGGGGGTAAGCGCCTCCAACTCGCCGGACTCACTGAGTTGGCGCATTAACTCCAGGGTCTCAGGGGCGACTGTGAAGCCGAGAGGCGCATAGCGCGCGGCGAAACGCGCAACGCGCAGCACGCGGAGGGGATCTTCGGCGAATGCGGGAGAAACGTGCCGTAAAATACGCGCTTCAAGGTCGCGTTGACCCTGATAAGGATCGGTCAGGTTACCCTCGTCGTCCTCTGCCATGGCGTTGATGGTCAGGTCTCGCCGGATCAGGTCTTCTTCCAGCGTAACGTCGGGGCTCGCATGGAATATAAAGCCGCCGTAACCCCGGCCATTCTTGCGTTCGGTGCGAGCGAGGGCGTATTCGTCGCCGTTTTTCGGGTCGAGAAATACCGGGAAATCGGCGCCCACCGGTTTATAACCTTTGGCGAGCATCTCTTCGGCCGTCGCGCCAACGACGACGCGGTCTATATCGGTGACCTCGATGCCCAGAAGGCGATCACGCACGGCGCCGCCGACTTTGTAGATTTTCATGAAAAAGCCTCCATTAGTGGCACAGGATAACGCCTGAGCCTGGCCAATGGAGGCTTTGCTGTTTCAGAGATGAACGACGGCCATGTCCAGGCGGCCGTAGTCGTTGTCGTTATGATCGCTGCGCGGTGGCACATGATGGGTTTTCATCACTTGGTCGCCCTGCAGGGTTTCCAGATGAATATCAAAGCCCCAGAGCCGATGCAGGTGCTTGAGCACTTCCTCAGTGGATTCGCCCAAGGGTTTGCGGTCATGCTGCTGGTGACGCAGGGTCAGCGAACGGTCGCCACGCACGTCGATGCTGTAGATCTGCACGTTAGGCTCGCGGTTACCGAGGTTGTATTGCGCGGCCAGGGTTTCGCGAATGATGCGGTAGCCGGGTTCGTCGTGGATGGCAGGTACTACCAGGTCGTCCTTGAGGTCGTCGTCCAGGATGCTGAACAGCTTGAGGTCGCGGATCACCTGGGGCGACAGGTACTGCAGGATAAAACTCTCATCCTTGAAGCTGCTCATGGCGAACTTGATGGTCGATAGCCAGTCGCTGCCGGCGATTTCCGGAAACCAGCGGCGGTCTTCCTCTGTGGGGTGCTCGCACATGCGGCGGATATCGCGGTACATGGCAAAACCCAGTGCATAGGGGTTGATGCCGTTGTAGTACGGGCTGTCGAAGCCTGGCTGGAAGACCACGCTGGTATGGGACGTGAGGAACTCCATCATAAAGCCGTCAGTGACCAGGCCCTCGTCGTACAGGTCGTTCATCAGGGTGTAATGCCAGAAGGTTGCCCAGCCCTCGTTCATCACCTGGGTTTGGCGCTGTGGATAAAAATATTGCGCGATCTTGCGTACGATACGCACGATTTCACGCTGCCAGGGCTCCAGCAGCGGTGCGTGTTTTTCCAGGAAATACAGGATGTTTTCCTGCGGTTCGGCGGGGAAGCGTGCATTGTCCTTGTCGCTGTTCTTGTCGGCGCGCTTGGGGATGGTGCGCCACAGGTCATTGATCTGTTTCTGCAGGTGCTCCTCGCGTTCCTTCTGGCGCAGGCGTTCCTCTTCGGCGGAAATCGGATAGGGGCGCTTATAGCGGTCAACGCCGTAATTCATCAGCGCATGGCAGGAGTCCAACAGGTCCTCCACCGCATCGATACCGTGGCGCTCCTCGCACTGCATGATGTATTGCTTGGCGAACACCAGGTAATCGATGATCGAACTGGCATCTGTCCAGGTGCGAAACAGGTAGTTGCCCTTGAAGAAACTGTTATGCCCATAGCAGGCATGGGCCACTACCAGCGCCTGCATACAGATGGTGTTTTCTTCCATCAGGTATGCGATGCACGGGTCGGAGTTGATCACGATCTCGTAGGCCAGGCCCATCTGGCCGCGTGTGTAGGACTTCTCGGTACTGAGGAAGTGTTTCCCGTAGGACCAATGGTGATAGCCCAGGGGCATGCCCACGGAGGCATAGGCATCCATCATCTGTTCAGCGGTGATGACTTCTATCTGGTTGGGATAGGTGTCCAGGGCATAACCCGCCGCGATACGGCTGATTTCCCGGTCATAGGCCTGGATCAGTTCGAAGGTCCACTCGGAGCCGGTGGAAATGGGTTGGCGCTTGTTCTCTTTTTTGGCGGTCATGTCACTAACCTGCGCTGGAAGAGTTCACGGAAGACCGGGTAGATATCGCCGGCCGAGACCAGTTGCTGCTGGGCGAACGTGTCGGCAAAGGCTTCGCCGATGCGCTCGTATTCGAACCACAGGGCCTGGTGCTCACGGGGGGTGATTTCGACGTAAGTGTAGTACTGCACGAACGGCATGATCTGGTTGATCAAAATGTCCCGGCAGATCGGCGAGTCGTCGTTCCAGTTGTCGCCGTCAGAGGCTTGGGCGGCATAGATGTTCCACTCGTTGGCGGGGTAGCGCTCGGCCATGATTTCCTGCATCAGCTTCAGTGCGCTGGAAACGATGGTGCCGCCGGTTTCCCGCGAGTAGAAAAACTCCTCTTCGTCCACTTCCCGCGCGCTGGTGTGATGGCGGATGAACACTACGTCAATCTTGTCGTAGTTCCGTTTCAGAAACAGGTACAGCAGGATAAAGAAGCGTTTGGCGATGTCCTTGGTGGCCTGGGTCATGGAGCCGGAAACGTCCATCAGGCAGAACATCACCGCCTTGGAGCTGGGGTTGGGTTGCTTGACCAGCAGGTTGTATTTCAAGTCAAAGGTATCGAGGAACGGCACGCGGTGGATGCGCGCGCTGAGTTTTTCGATTTCCGCCTCGATTTCCTGGATATCGCCGAAGTTGTCCGGTTCTTCGCGCTTCAAGCGTGCCAACTCTTCCTTGGCCTGCTTGAGTTTGGCGCGGCTGCTGCCGGACAGGGCGATACGCCGTGCATGGGCTGAACGCAGGGTGCGGATGATGTTGATGCGCGAGGGGTTGCCCTCGTTGCTGATCCCTGCGCGTACGGTCTTGAAGGTGTCGGTGCCGGTCAGATTGCGCTTGACAAGGTTGGGCAGTTCCAGGTCTTCGAACATGAATTCGAGGAATTCTTCCTGGGTGATCTGGAATACGAATTCATCCATGCCTTCGCCAGAGTTGCCGGCTTTGCCCGGGCCTTTGCCACCGCCACCGCCTTGTGGGCGTTGGATATGTTCGCCGGTGGTGAATTCCTTGTTACCGGGGTGCACCACGGTCTGTTTGCCGCCGCGGCCATGGTGAAGCACCGGTTCGTCGATGTCCCGTCCGGGAATGCTGATTTGTTCGCCATGCTCCATGTCGGTGATGGAACGGCGGCTAACGGCCTCTTCTACCGCTTTTTTGATGTGGTCACGGTAACGCCGCAGGAAACGCTGGCGGTTCACCGTGCTCTTGTTCTTGCCATTGAGGCGTCGGTCGATCACATAGCTCATGGGGAGCCCTCCGGGCAGCTTCACGTTACAAGCTTCAAGCCGCGAGCTGGAAGCTTAGAGACAAGCGGTCAACTGCCAGGCCGGATGCCTGGCAGTGCGCGCTTGCCGCTGCCTTACTGCGATTTGCGAACCCGCAGGTACCACTCGGAGAGCAGTCGTACCTGTTTGTCGGTGTAGCCTCGCTCGACCATGCGTGTGACGAAGTCGTTGTGTTTTTGCTGATCCTCCTTGCTGGCCTTGGCGTTGAAGCTGATGACGGGCAGCAGGTCCTCGGTGTTGGAGAACATTTTCTTCTCGATGACCACCCGCAGCTTCTCGTAGCTGAGCCAAGTGGGGTTCTTGCCATTGTTGTTGGCACGGGCGCGCAGTACGAAGTTGACGATTTCGTTGCGGAAATCCTTCGGATTACTGATGCCGGCGGGCTTCTCGATTTTTTCCAGTTCTTCGTTGAGGGCCACGCGGTTGAGGATTTCGCCGGTTTCCGGGTCGCGGTATTCCTGATCCTGGATCCAGAAATCGGCGTACAGGACGTAGCGGTCGAAGATGTTCTGGCCGTATTCGCTGTAGGACTCAAGGTACGCGGTCTGGATTTCTTTGCCGATGAACTCGATGTAGCGCGGCGCCAGGTATTCCTTGAGGAAACGCAGGTAGCGCTCACGGGTTTCGGCCTGGAACTGCTCCTGTTCAATCTGCTGTTCCAGCACGTAGAGCAAGTGCACCGGGTTGGCGGCAATCTCGTGGGGGTCGAAGTTGAAGACCTTGGACAGGATCTTGAACGCAAAGCGCGTCGACAGGCCGTTCATGCCTTCGTCTACACCCGCGGTGTCACGGTATTCCTGGATCGACTTGGCCTTGGGATCGGTGTCCTTGAGATTTTCGCCGTCGTAGACGCGCATCTTCGAATAGATATTGGAGTTTTCCGGCTCCTTGAGGCGCGACAGTACGGTGAACTGGGCAAGCATTTTCAGGGTGTCGGGGGCGCAATGGGCCTTGGCCAGGGAGCTGTTGAACAGCAGTTTGTCGTAGATCTTGATTTCGTCGCTGACCCGCAGGCAATACGGCACTTTGACGATATAGATACGGTCGATGAAGGCTTCGTTGTTCTTGTTGTTGCGGAAGGTATGCCATTCCGATTCGTTGGAGTGGGCCAGCAGGATCCCGGTAAACGGAATCGCCCCCAGGCCTTCGGTGCTGTTGTAGTTACCTTCCTGGGTAGCGGTGAGCAGTGGGTGCAGCACCTTGATCGGTGCCTTGAACATCTCCACGAATTCCATCAGGCCCTGGTTGGCCCGGCACAATGCGCCCGAATAGCTGTAGGCATCGGCGTCGTTCTGCGGGAATTCTTCCAGTTTGCGGATATCGACTTTGCCCACCAGTGCCGAAATGTCCTGGTTGTTTTCATCGCCGGGTTCGGTCTTGGCCACGCCGATCTGGTTGAGGATCGACGGGTAGAGTTTCACCACACGGAACTGGCTGATATCACCGCCGAACTCGGCCAGGCGCTTGGTGGCCCATGGCGACATAATGGTGTTGAGGTAGCGCCGTGGGATACCGAAGTCTTCCTCGAGGATCGCGCCATCTTCCGTGGCGTTGAACAGGCCCAGGGGCGACTCGAAGACGGGCGAGCCCTTGATCGCATAGAAGGGCACCTTCTCGATCAATTGCTTGAGTTTTTCCGCCAGGGACGACTTGCCGCCGCCGACCGGGCCGAGCAGATAGAGGATCTGCTTCTTCTCTTCCAGGCCTTGGGCGGCATGGCGGAAGTAGGAAACGATCTGGTCGATGCATTCTTCCATCCCATGGAAGTCTTCAAAGGCCGGATAGCGGCGGATCACCTTGTTGGAAAATATCCGCGACAGGCGCGAATTATTGGCGGTTTCCACCAGTTCTGGCTCGCCAATCGCCAGTAGCAGGCGTTCGGCGGCAGAGGCGTAAGTGCTGCGGTCCTGCTTGCACAGCTCGAGATACTCCTGAAGCGTGAGCTCTTCCTGCTGTGTGGACGCGAAGCGTTGTTGGAAGTGGCTAAAGATACTCATGACGTCGTCACCTCGCTCGATACGTGGAGCCGACGCCGGATCAATCAGTCGATGCTGGCAGTCATTGGCGCACGCCAATGGCTGTTTTCCCCCCAGAACACCCTGAAACGCTACCGATGACCCGTACGCCGGTGTACCGGCTCTCCCCTGATTCGGATGGCCTGCGCTTAAGGATAGTTCGGAATCCGGGAGGTCAAGGCGCGATGCGCAATTAGTTTGGCTGCGCCGTTCGTCAGAAACGGCGCAAGCCCAAGCGTCACGCGGGGTAGCGGGGTGTGAAAAAAATTATTGCGAATCGCCTGAAGAAATTTCCGCAGGATAGGTCGTACGCCACAGCTCAAACCCGCCGTCCAGGCTATAGACGTCAGAGAAACCCTGGCTGATCAGATACGCGGCTGCGCTCTGGCTGGAATTGCCGTGGTAGCAGGCGACGATCAGTGGCGCATCGAGGTCGGCGGCGCGTATGAAGTCGGCGATGTTGACGTTGTCCAGGTGCTTTGCGCCGCTGATGTGGGCGGCGGCGTAGGTAGGCTGGTCGCGGATGTCGACGACTACAGCACCTTGCTCGCGCAGGGCCTGGGCTTGTTCGGGGGGGATACGTTTGAATTCGGTCATGGCGGGCTCCTATGGCTTGGTGGCGGCCGGCGGGGTAATGGAAAGAGGGGATTGGCACTGGCAGTCGAGGCGCTCGCCCGTGTCGATGTTCATCAGGGTCATGGCGCCGCCCCACACGCAACCGGTGTCGAGGGCGAACACGCCGGGTTCATCGCACTTGCCTTCCAGCGCAGCCCAGTGGCCAAAGATGATCTTTGTGTCACGGGTCTTGCGTTCCTTGTGGGCGAACCAGGGCTTGTAGCCGGGGAGGGCGGTGTCGGCGCCTTCCTTGCTCTTGAGGTCCAGTTTGCCTTCGGCCGTGCAGAAGCGCATCCGCGTGAAGTAGTTGGTGATGACTCGCAGGCGGGCCACGCCCGTGAGGTCGTTGTCCCACTTCACCGGATCGTTGCCGTACATGCCGTCGAGGTAAGCGGTGTACAGGTTGTCATCGGCCAATGCACTTTCAACTTCGGCGGCGCACTTGAGGGCTTTTTTCAGTGTCCACTGCGGCGGGATACCGGCATGCACCAAGGCCATGTTGCGGTCCTCGTCATAGTGCATGAGTTTTTGCCGGCGCAGCCAGTCGAGCAGTTGAGCGCGGTCCGGGGCTTCGAGGATTTCCCGCAGGGTGTCGCCTTTTTTGAGGCGCTCGATATTGTTGCCGGCCGCAAGCAAGTGCAAATCATGGTTGCCCAGCACGCATACCAGCGAATCACGCAGGCTATGGAGGTAGCGCAGGGTTTCCAGGGACTGCGGGCCGCGGTTGACCAGATCGCCCACCAACCACAAGCGATCATTTGCCGGCTCGAAGGCTACGCGCTCCAGCAGGCGCTTGAGAGGGTCCAGGCAGCCTTGCAGATCGCCGACCGCGTACGTCGCCATCAGTGCAGGGCTCCTGGCACGGCCAGGCGGAAGGGCTTGATGATTGCATCGAACAGTTGGCCGTCGGTGGCCTTCATTTGATACGAGCCTTGCATGGTGCCGACCTTGGAAGTCATCACCGTGCCGCTGCTATAAGTGTGGCTGGCGCCTATGTCGATCAACGGCTGCTGGCCGACAACGCCTGCCCCGCGCACTTCCTCGACCTGGCCGTCGCCATCGGTGATGACCCAGTGGCGCGACAGCAGCTTGGCCGGCACCAGCCCGTTGTTCTTCACCGTGATGGTGTAGGCAAAGGCGAAGCGGTTATGTTCGGGTTGCGATTGGTCCGCCAGGAAGCGGGTGACGACGCTGACGTCTATCTGATAGCGAGGATCGGACATGCAAGAGGCCTTAAAAGCGAAGGACAGCAGATGCGGGTCAGTCTAGGCCAAGAGGTGGGCACTAGGCCAGACATGCTGTCTGGGCTCTTGAACTTGATGAAACGACTCTATCAACGTAACGCGGTTAAACCTGTGGGAGCGGGCTTGCTCGCGAATACGGTGGATCAGTTATAGATCAGTTGACTGACGCACCGCATTCGCGAGCAAGCCCGCTCCCACATTGGAGGGTGTTGAGCCTTACTCCTCGGTCGCTGCGGGCTGGATGGCAAGCTGGTCAGCCAGGCGCACGAACGCGGCCAGGTCCAGTTGCTCGGGGCGCAGGCTTCCATCAACGCCGGCAGCTTCGATCTCGGCATTGCTCAGCAGGGCCTTGAGGGTGTTACGCAAGGTCTTGCGGCGCTGGTTGAACGCTTCACGCACAACGCGTTCCAGCAGTTTGTGGTCCTTGGCCGGGTGGGGCAGTACGGCATGTGGCACCAGGCGCACGATGGCTGAATCAACCTTCGGCGGCGGGTTGAACGCGCCCGGGCCGACGTTGAACAGGTGCTCCACGCGGCAGTGATACTGGACCATGATCGACAAACGGCCCCAATCACCACCGCCAGGGCCTGCGGCCAAGCGTTCCACCACTTCCTTTTGCAGCATGAAGTGCATGTCGCGGATGATCCCGGCGTTGTTCAGCAGGTGGAAAATCAGCGGCGTGGAAATGTTGTATGGCAGGTTACCCACCACTCGCAGGGTGTTGGGCGCAGCGTTAAGGCTGTTGAAGTCGAACTTCAGCGCATCGCCCTGGTGCAGGTTGAAATTGGGCTTGTCGGCGAACTGCTGGTTGAGGATCGGGATCAGGTCCTTGTCCAGTTCCACCACGTCCAGTTGCCCGCCGCTGGCCAGCAGGCCCTGGGTCAGCGCGCCCTGGCCCGGGCCGATTTCCAGCAGGCGGTCTTCTGGCTTGGCATGGATGGAACGCAGGATGCGGTCGATCACGCCAGCGTCGTGCAGGAAGTTTTGCCCGAAGCGCTTGCGCGCCCGGTGTTGGTAATGCTCAGTCATATACGGGTCTCGGCCATCTGATAGGCGGTTTCCAGGGCTACGTGCAGGCTGCCGGTATCGATCTTGCCGCTGCCTGCGAGGTCCAGGGCAGTGCCATGGTCGACAGAGGTGCGGATGATCGGCAGGCCCAGTGTCACGTTGACTGCGGCGCCGAAGCCTTTGTACTTCAGCACGGGCAGCCCCTGGTCGTGGTACATCGCCAGCACTGCGTCGCAGTGCTCCAGATATTTGGGGGTAAACAGGGTGTCTGCAGGCAATGGGCCACGTAGGTCCATGCCTTCTTGGCGCAGGCGCTTTAATGTCGGTTCAATGATGTCGATTTCTTCATGACCCAAGTGGCCGCCTTCACCGGCGTGGGGGTTAAGCCCACAAACCAGGATACGCGGTTGGGCAATGCCGAATTTGTGTTGCAGGTCGCTGTGCAGGATGCGCGTGACACGCTCCACACGCTCGGCAGTGATGGCATCGGCGATTTCACGCAACGGCAAATGGGTGGTCACCAGCGCCACACGCAGGCCGCGGGTGGCGAGCATCATCACCACTTGAGCGGTATGGGTCAGTTCCGCGAGGAATTCGGTATGGCCGGAAAAGGCGATGCCGGATTCGTTGATCACGCCCTTGTGCACCGGTGCGGTGATCATGCCGGCAAAGTCGCCGTCGATGCAGCCTTGGCCTGCACGGGTCAACGTCTCCAGCACAAATGCCGCGTTGGCCGTGTTCAACTGCCCGGTAACCACCTTGGCCTGCAGCGGGGTGTCCCACACATACAGGCTACCGGCGGGGGCCGGCAGGTCGGGCCAGTTGCCTGGCGCCACGTCCAGCAGGTTGACGGCCACACCCAGTTGCGCGGCCCGCTCAAGGAGCAGGTCGCGGCTGGTAATGGCAATCAGAGGGTGTGGCTGGGGTTGCGAGGCAAGCAGCAGGCACAGGTCTGGACCAATGCCGGCCGGCTCGCCGGGTGTCACCGCGAAACGCTGGGGTTTCACTGGGTTGCCTGGTCGGTGCCTGTTTGCTCGGCGCCTGGCAGCTTGTTCTCTACGTAGGCTTCGTCGCGGATCTGACGCAGCCAGGTTTGCAGCTCTTCGTCGTATTTGCGGTTACGCAGTACGCTCAGGGCTTGCTGCTCGCGGGCCTGGGTGGTGTTGTCCGTGGCGCGACGGCCAAGGACTTCCAGGACATGCCAGCCGTACTGAGTCTTGAAGGGCTTGGACAATACGCCTTGTGGTGTCTCGGCCATAACTTGCTGGAACTCAGGCACCAGGGCTTTCGGGTCGATCCAGTTCAGATCGCCGCCGTTAAGGGCAGAGCCTGGGTCTTCCGAGAAGCTTTTAGCCAGGGTGGCGAAGTCTTCACCGCTTTCAATGCGGTCGTAGATCTTCTGGGCCAGTTCCTTGGTTTGTGCCTCGGTGCGGATTTCGCTCGGTTTGACCAGGATGTGACGAACGTGTACCTCGTCTTTCAACGAAGTTTCGCCGCCGCGACGTTCCAGCAGCTTCAGGATGATGAAGCCACCCGGGGTGCGGGCTGGCTGGGTGATGCCGCCGACTTCCATGGCGCTCAATTCGCGATCAAACGGAGGTGGCAATTGAGCGGCTTTACGCCAGCCCATGTCGCCGCCTTCGAGGGCGTTGTCGCTGCCGGACTGAGAAATAGCCATCTGGGCAAAGTCCGCACCCGCTTTCAGGCGCTCGTAGATCGCCTGGGTTTTAGCGGCGGCGGCATTGAGCTGCTCAGAGTTGGCTCCGTCCGGGGTAGGAATCAGGATATTAGCCAGGTGCAACTCTTCGGAAAGCTGCATCTTGCCCAGGTCCGAAGCCAGGAAGTTCTTCACTTCCTGCTCGGACACCTGAACCCGCTCGGCCACACGGCGCTGGCGCACACGGCTGATGATCATTTCGCGCTTGATCTGGTCACGGGCGTCCTCATAGGACAGACCATCGTGAGCCAGGGCGGCGCGGAACTGATCAATGCTCATATTGTTGCGCTGAGCGATGGTGCCGACGGCCTGGTTCAGTTCTTCGTCCGAAATACGGATGCCGGAACGGTCGCCAATCTGCAGTTGCAGGTTTTCGACGATCAGACGCTCCAGTACCTGGGGTTCCAGAACGCTGGTCGGCGGCACGCCACCGCCACGCTTGGCGATGGTTTGCTGAACTTCCTTGACCCGTTGGTCCAGCTGGCTCTGCATGATCACGTCGTTGTCGACGATGGCCGCTACTTTATCCAGCTGTTGAACCGCGGCGTGTGCCGAAACAGTACCCAGGAACAGCGCGCCCAGCACTAGCGGGCGCAAACACTCAGAAAGCTTTGTCTTCACGTTCACGATAACCTTCAATGCCTTTGTCGAGGAAGCTCTCTACCTTGGCGCCGGTCAGGCCGCCGAGTCCTTTAAGGACGATCTGGAAGAAGAGCCCGTGGTCACCCTTTTCGTTCTGAGGGGCGATCTGCGTGTATTCGTCGTTGGAAACCCAGTAACGGTTGATGACGCGCAGTTTCCAGCAGCAGTTGTCGTACTCGAAACCACCAAAGGCTTCCAGGGTACGGTTGCGGGCATAGTCATACTGCCAGCGGGTGATCAGGTTCCACTGGGGAATGATCGGCCACATCATCGAGAAGTCGTGTTGTTGGATTTTGTAGTAATCCTTCACGAAATCTTTGTCACCTTCCTGGCCAAAGTCGCCGCCAAACTGCCATTTGCCGGTCAGCTGGTTGTAGACAACTTGGTCGTTGCGATAGCGGTAGCCCAGGTTGACGACCTTGTTTGGGTTGTCTTCCGGCTGGTAGTGGAACATTGCGCTGCCGGAGCGAGGACTATGGGTCTCGGTATCCCAGTTGTAGTCGGCTGTGGCGCGCCAGTCGCGGTTGAAGCGGAACTCGTACTCCAGTGCAACAGGAGATACGTTCGAGTGCGCATCATCACGTGTCTTGGCATCTACGCCTGGCAATTGAACTTCGCGATCCTTGAAGTACATCGCTTGACCAATCGATGCACGCTGACGTTCGAAGCCATTTTCTTCGATCCAACGGCTGGTAAGCCCAAAGGACAGCTTGTTCTCGTCACCGATACGGTCAGAACCACTGAAGCGGTTATCCCGGAACAGCGAGGAGTAGCTGAAAGAGTTTTCGCTGGTGTCGAAGACTGGGATCTCGGTTTGATCTCTATTCGGTACGTAGAGGTAGAACGCACGAGGTTCGAGGGTCTGGTTGTAGTCTTTGCCGAACCAATTGGTTTTACGGTCGAAGTACAGGCCGCTGTCGATGCTGGCGATAGGTACAGAGCGATCTTGCGAGCTGTCAAAGGTCTGGCCGACAGGTAATTGCGACTTGCCTTTACCATCAAGATCCAAATCATATTTGGTATAGACGTACTTCAACTTCGGCGTGATAAAGCCGTAGCTCCAGTTCATCGGGTAAGAGACAGCTGGAGCAACGTTCAGACGGGTACCGTTTGCACGGGTCAAACCTGTTACGTTGTCATCCAGACGCTTTTCACCGAGAAGGCCTGTTACAGGATCGAACGGGCCGCCATCTTTGTCGAGCACTCTGCCGCTACGCAGGTCACGATCAAACCTGACTGCTTCGGTCTCATAAGAGAAGTTCAGCCCCGCCGGTTGAAACGGGAGCGTACCGTTAAAGGTAATCTGCGGTAGTCGATCATATGGAGTGATCTGGGAAATCGTCGCCAACTGGTACGACTGTAAGTTCACGGCAGCCTGGTAGCTGTCGCCACGGTAGCTCACGGTACCCTGTTGGTTCAGGAAGTCCTGGCTCTGAACGCCTTCCTGGTAGGACTTCAAATCCTGGAAATAGAACGGATCACTGATCTTGGTGTAATCAACCAAGGTCGTCAGACGCGAATCTAACCCACCCTTATGCTGCCAATTGAGCATATAGCGGGTTTTTTCGTAATCGGTCTGTTTCTTCCGCTCGTCATTGTCGTCGTTGAGATACGCCCCACCAAATTGCCCTTCACTCGACTTGGTCAGATAGCGGAACTCGCCCTCCATCAACATGCCGCGCTTGGTCATGTACTGCGGGTACAACGTGGCATCGTAGTTCGGCGCCAGGTTGAAGTAGTACGGTGTTACCAGCGTAAAGCCAGTTTCCCCACCGGTGCTGAAGCTCGGCGGCAGGAAGCCGGATTGACGACGGTCGTCGATCGGGAAGTAGATATACGGGGTGTACAGGATCGGGATGTTCTTGACCCGCAACGTCGCGTTGGTCGCCGTACCGAAACCGGTGGCCGGGTTCAACGTGATGTTGTTGCCCTTGAGCTGCCAGGCGTTGCTGTCCGGCTCGCAGGTGGTGTACGTACCGTCCTTGAGACGGATAATCGCGTTCTCGGCACGCTTGGCGTAGAGGGCGTTACCGCGAATGCGCGACTTGTGCATCACGTATTCGGCGTTGTCGATCTGGGCGGCGCCGGTGTCGAGCTGAACCTGGGCATGGTCGCCCACGATCAGCGCGCCGTTGTCGCGCAGTCGCACTTTGCCGTTCAGCTCGCCACGGTTCTCGGCCTGGTACAGGCTGGCTTCGTCCGCTTCCAGCTGCATGCTGCCCTGGCGCATGACCACGTCACCAGCCAGGGTCGCGACCTGCTGCTCCTGCTCGTAACGAGAGGCCTTGGCGCCGATGAAGGTCGGTGCATCGCTCTTGTTCGTCTTGTCGTTCATGCCAGGACGAGTCGGCTCGATGTACGCGCCGCCGCAGTAAGGGCCGGTTTCGGCCAACTGTGCTGCGGTCAGCTTGTCGCGAGGTACCCAGTCCAGGTGGCTGTAGTCGGCACTGCGCGAACGCAGGCCACGGCCTTTGGCTTCGGTGACCAGCATGGTCTTGGGTTCGGCGTCGACGCTGCCGCCAGCTTTGCCTTGCGGCGTGCTGTTGGCCGAGCTGACGGCAGCACCGTCATGCACCGGGCGCGGTGGCAATGGGGCGGCGGCCGTCTTCGGCGCGCAATCCCAGGCACCCGAAGCAGAGACTGAGCAGTCATACTGTTCCGCGGCGACCACGAATGAGGTGGCGAAAGGTTGCAAGGCCAGCAGACTGCCGGTTACCAGCAACGGAAATTTTCTACGAAACGCGGGGGATTTCAATGCCATCTTATTAGTCCGGGCTTCCTGCGTGCCATCTGCCCGCGGTTTGGGCCGCACGCCTCTCGATGGTCTGAAAAAGATGCGTGATAATAAAGCATGCCCCGCTTGACGGCTAGCGCCGTCGGAGACCCTTGTAATGCCCGAGCAAGATCTACGTTTACAACAGCTGGAAGTCTGGCTGGATGAGCAGTTGCCGATTCTTTTCAACGCTCAGGACTGGGGCCCCGTGCCCCCGGCCACATTGACCGCGGCCAGCAGCGACGCGAGTTTCAGGCGTTACTTCCGATGGGAGGGCGGTGCCCATACGTTCGTCGTCATGGACGCGCCACCCCCCCAGGAAAACTGCAAACCTTTCGTCGATATCGCGCATTTGCTCGCGAAATCGGGAATAAATGTGCCAAAAATTTATGCAGAAGATCTGCCTCGTGGCTTTCTTTTGCTCAATGACCTGGGCAGAAAAACCTATCTGGACGTGATTGACGGTGAAAATGCCGATCAATTATTTGCCGATGCCATCGACGCGCTGCTGGCTTTCCAGCAATTGCCGATGGATGCACCACTGCCCAGCTATGACGTGGCCTTATTGCGTCGCGAGCTCGAACTGTTCCCGGAATGGTACGTGCGTCGTCACCTGGGCATCGACCTCGACCCTGAGCAACAAGCCCTCTGGCAACGTGCCAGCCAGCAGTTGATCGACAGCGCCCTGGCCCAGCCCAAGGTGCTGGTGCACCGCGACTACATGCCGCGCAACCTGATGATCAGTGAGCCGAGCCCTGGCGTGCTGGATTTCCAGGACGCGGTCTACGGCCCGGTGACCTATGACATAACCTGCCTGTTCAAGGACGCCTTCCTCAGTTGGCCCCAGGCCCGCGTGCGTGAATGGCAGCGCGGCTATTGGCAGCGCGCCGGGCAGCTGGGGATTCCCGTACAGGACGACTTTGAAGAGTTCCTGCGTGCCAGCGACCTGATGGGCGTGCAGCGTCACCTCAAGGTTATCGGCATTTTTTCGCGTATCTGCCACCGCGACGGCAAGCCACGCTACCTGGCCGACGTGCCGCGTTTCTTTGCTTATATAGAAGCGGTGCTGGCCGACCGGCCTGAGTTGAGCGATCTGGGCGAATTGCTCGCCAGCCTGCGCCAGCCCGCCGAGGCCATCGTATGAAGGCGATGATCCTGGCGGCGGGGAAGGGCGAGCGCATGCGTCCGCTCACCCTGCACACGCCCAAGCCGCTGGTACAGGCGGGCGGCAAACGATTGATCGAATACCATCTTGAAGCGCTGGCAAAGGCCGGGTTTACCGAGATCGTGATCAACCACGCCTGGCTCGGCGAGCAGATCGAAAGCTACCTGGGCGATGGCGCCCAGTTCGGCTTGCGTATCCGCTATTCGGCCGAAGGCGAGCCGCTGGAAACCGGTGGTGGGATTTTCCAGGCGCTGCCATTGCTGGGGGATGAGCCCTTTGTGGTGGTCAATGGTGATATCTGGACCGATTATGACTTCAGCCAATTGCGGCAGCCGCTCCAGGGCTTGGCCCACTTGGTGATGGTCGATAATCCGGCGCATCACCCCTCCGGCGGTGACTTCTATCTAGATCAGGGGCGGCTTCATGATGCCGCGCCCGGTGCCGATAACCTGACCTTCAGTGGCATTTCAGTGCTCGACCCTAAATTGTTCGCGGGTTGCAGCGCCGGTGCCTTCAAGTTGGCCCCGCTGTTGCGCGAGGCCATGGCCAAAGGTTTGGTAACGGGGGAGCATATGGCAGGACGCTGGGTGGATGTGGGGACGCTGGAGCGACTGGCGCAGGTCGAAACCTTGCTGACAGCGGGGCAGTAGGATGTTGTGGCCAGGGACGCTGATCGGCGCCGGGGTTGGCTTTGCCATTGCCAGTATTCCGGGGGCTTTGTTGGGGGCATTGCTGGGGCAGGCGCTGGACCGCCGTTTGCAACTGCACAGCTGGGCGCAGTTACGTGAACGCTTGGGTGGGCGCCCGGCCTTGCGCAACGACGAACTATTGTTTGTGCTGCTGGGACGCCTGGCCAAGAGTAATGGCCGGGTTGTCGATGGGCATATCCAGCAAGCGCGCCAGGAAATGCGCGCACTGGATATGAGTGAGCCGGCCCAGCGCCGCGCGATCAGCGCCTTCAACCGGGGTAAATCCGGCAGCGACCGGGTACGCAGTTACCTGCGGGTGCTCAAGACGCAGCCCCATGCGGCGGAAGGCGTACTGCGCGCCTGTTGGCGCATGGCGTGGGCGGACGGTCGGGCGGATGCTGCCGAGCGCGACCTGATCGACCAGTGGGGCAGGTGGCTGGGCTGGACGCCGCAGCAGCTGCAGGCATTGGCGACCGATTACGCGCCGGAGCGCAAGCCCGTGGCCAATCGTGGCGGTGCCTATCAGGAGGCGTTGCGTATCCTGGGGGTGACGGCAACCACTGAGCCTTCGGTGATCAAGCGCGCCTACCGCCGACTGCTCAGCCGTCACCATCCGGACAAGATCGCCGGCACGGGTGCCAGCCCCGCGCAAGTGCGGGAGGCGACCGAACGAACCCGTGAGTTGCATAACGCCTATGCGCTGATTCGCGAGCGGCGCGATTTTCGTTGAGACTATCGCCACTCAACTCCATCTGGGAGGGGCAAGCCCTAATTGTAGGCGCGAGCTTGCTCGCGAAAAACTCCCAGGCGCCGCGTTTATTCAGGAAGCACGCATTATCGTTGACGTTTTTCGCGAGCGAGCTCGCTCCTACAGAAAGCGATGTTGCCCCCGATAGCGGAGTGTCAGTCAGCGCTGCCCTGCGGGCTCAACCACCCGCGGACCCTGCGGTACAACTGCTCCTGCTGCGCCGCGCTATTGCCGGGCAACGCTGTGAGCGATACCTGCTTATAGCCGTCATTCTTCGAGCGCTTGGCCGCCTGGAGTCGCTCCAGGGCGTTTTTGCGATCCTGAGCGCCCTCTTGATAGAACACATCCGCCGTGGGCACCTTCAAGTCCGGCGCCAGTTGCTGCAGGTCCGGTTGGCGAGCTACGGGCGTCTTGCCGGCCACCATCACCAGCCTCTGCACCTGGGAGGGTTGTTTCTCACTCAGGTAGCGTGCCGCCCACCAGGCCCCGGTGCCATGGCCGAGCAACACCACGCTGCGGGCGCTTTGGGTCTGGGCGAAGGCGACGGCGGCGTCGATGCGGTCGAAGATGCGCTTGGCGTCGGTCTTGTCCTGTTCATCCGCCCCCGGCACCACCGCCGGGTCCGTGCCTTCGGCCTCGGCACTGGCGGCCTGTTCGACCGGCTTGGCAGCGGTGCTGCCTTCCTTGCTGCTGGTATCGACCGCCGCTTTAGGCGGCTCGATGAGCCGTGGCGGCAGGGTGTCCACACTGACGTCAGGCAACGATAGGCTGAGGGTGGCCCAGGCGGCGTCCGGTAACTTGCGCCGCAGAGGCGCGATGGCCTGCGGCCAGTCCGCGTTCTCCCCAGCACTTGGTATGAGGATCACCACACCTTCGGCTTCGGCGCTGTTGGCAGGTTTCCACAGCGCCAGGAACGAATCGCTACCGGCCTGCAATTGCTGTTGTTCCTGCTGCGGCACCTGCCGTTCGAGCGCGCTGGCTTCTTGCTGGCTACGCTCGGGCAAGGGCTGGCGTTCAGCCGTTTTTTCGACGGCAGGCGAGGGTGCATCCTCGGCCTGAACAGGCAAGACGCTGGTAAACAGGAGTGACAGGCACAGTGCTGGCAGTGCCGAACGGTGAATAAAAAGCATCGTTGATTCCCGGCCAGAAGTGATTCCAGCAGCCTAATGGGTTGGTCGGTATTTGTCAGGGGGATGAGGCGCGGTTCTCGTTACCAACAGGCTATCGGCGGTTTGTTAGCTGCCTTGATGGGCGCGGCGCGACCATTCAACCAATGAATGGCAGACAACACGCCAGGGGCGGCTATTCTTGTGCCAGCCCATCATTCATAAGAGGCCGCGCACATGAGTACTTCCTCATTCAAGATTGCCCACAAACTGCTGACCGGCGCAGGTGCCATCGAACAACTGGCTGCCGAACTCACGCGCCTGGATGTGGATAACCCGCTGATCGTCACCGACGCCGCGCTGGTCCAGTCGGGCACCGTGGCGCTGGCCCTGGAGCATCTGGGGGATCGAGCCTACGAAATCTTCGACCGCGTGCTGCCCGATCCGGAAATTGCCATCGTCGAGGACTGCATGCGTGCGTACCGCGAAGGCGGGCATGACGGCCTGATCGGTGTGGGCGGCGGCAGTGCCATCGACATCGCCAAGAGCGTGGCGGCCTACGCCGGTTATCACGGCGCGCTGGCGGACCTGTTCGGCGTCGATCAGGTGCCGCGCAAAGGCCCGCCGTTGATCGCCATCCCCACCACGGCCGGCACCGGCTCGGAGGTGACCAACGTGGCGATCCTGTCCGACAAGGCCGCACAGCTGAAAAAAGGCATTGTCAGTGATTACTTGCTGCCGGACGTTGCGCTGATCAGCCCGCAAATGACCTTGACCTGCCCACGGGGTGTCACGGCCGCCAGTGGTGTGGACGCCTTGGTGCACGCCATCGAGTCCTACCTGTCGCTGAATGCCTCGCCGATTACCGACGCCCTGGCTATCGGTGCGATCAAATTGATTGCCAGCGCGTTGCCCAAGGCTTATGCCAACCCGGCGAACCTGCAGGCCCGTGACGACATGGCCACCGCCAGCCTGATGGCCGGCATGGCCTTTGGCAACGCGGGCGTCGGAGCCGTGCATGCGCTGGCGTACCCGTTGGGTGGTCGCTTCAACATCGCCCATGGCGTAAGCAACGCGCTGTTGTTGCCGTATGTGATGCACTGGAACAAGTTGGCCTGCGTCGAGCGCATGCAGGACATTGCCCAGGCCATGGGCGTCAATATCGCCGGGCTGAGTGTGAATGACGCTGCCGACCAGGCTGTAGCGGCGATGACGCGGCTGTGTGCGGCGGTGGAGATCCCCTCGGGCCTGCGCAGTTTCGGCGTGCCCGAGGACGCCATCCCGGCCATGGCCAGCGAAGCCGCAGGCATTGAGCGCTTAATGCGTAACAACCCGCGCAAGCTCAGCGCCGCCGATATCGAAAAAATCTACCGGGCAGCTTACTAACCGTTGAGATAGGTCACGGTGCGCGCAGCAAAGCATGAGGTATACAATGCGCGCCATCGTGATTTAGCTCAAAAAAGGTGCGTCATGCAGCCCTTCGTCATTGCTCCATCGATTCTCTCTGCCGACTTCGCCCGCCTGGGTGAGGAAGTGGACAAGGTGTTGGCCGCCGGTGCCGACTTCGTGCACTTCGATGTCATGGACAACCACTACGTGCCCAACCTGACCATCGGCCCGATGGTGTGCGCCGCGCTGCGCAAGTACGGCATCACCGCACCGATTGATGCGCACCTGATGGTCAGCCCGGTGGACCGTATCGTCGGTGACTTCATCGAGGCGGGTGCGACTTACATCACCTTCCACCCGGAAGCTACGTTGCACGTTGACCGCACCTTGCAACTGATCCGCGAAGGCGGCTGCAAGGCGGGTTTGGTATTCAACCCGGCTACTCCGCTGAGCGTGCTTGAGTACGTGATGGACAAGGTCGATATGGTCTTGCTGATGAGCGTCAACCCAGGCTTCGGCGGGCAGAAGTTCATCCCTGGCACCTTGAACAAGCTGCGTGAGGCCCGTGCACTGATCGATGCGTCGGGGCGTGACATTCGCCTGGAGATCGACGGCGGGGTCAACGTCAACAATATTCGTGAGATCGCCGCAGCGGGTGCCGATACCTTCGTGGCCGGCTCGGCGATTTTCAACTCCCCGGACTACCAGGCCGTCATCGACAAGATGCGTGCCGAACTGGCGCTGGCGCGTCCATGAGCGGTTTTGAGCAGTTGTTCCCCGGCAAATTGCCACGGCTGGTGATGTTCGATCTGGACGGTACCTTGATCGACTCGGTGCCTGACCTGGCGGCCGCGGTGGACCAGATGCTGCTCAAGCTGGGGCGCAAGCCGGCAGGCATCGAGTCGGTGCGCGAGTGGGTCGGCAATGGCGCGCCGATGTTGGTGCGCCGGGCCCTGGCCAACGACATCGATGCCACGGGCGTGGATGAGGTAGAGGCAGAACATGCCTTGGAGCTGTTCAATGCCGCTTATGAAAGCAGCCATGAACTGACCGTGGTTTACCCCGGCGTGCGCGACACCCTCAAGTGGTTGAGCAAGCAGGGCGTGGAAATGGCGCTGATCACCAACAAGCCGGAGCGCTTCGTTGCGCCGTTGTTGGACCAGATGAAAATCGGTCGCTATTTCCGCTGGATTATCGGCGGCGATACCTTGCCGCAGAAAAAACCCGACCCAGCGGCACTGTTCTTCGTGATGAAGATGGCCAATATCCCGGCGTCTCAGTCGCTGTTTGTCGGCGATTCGCGCAGTGATGTGCTGGCTGCCAAAGCGGCGGGCGTGCAGTGCGTGGCCTTGAGTTATGGTTACAACCACGGCCGGCCGATTGCGGAGGAGTCCCCCGCACTGGTCATTGATGACCTGCGACTGCTAATCCCCGGTTGCTTGGGCGCGGGCGCTGAGATAACGTTGCCCGACATCGATTCGTCCCCTTCTGGAAACTTCATCGTGGTGGTCACTCGCAAACTCTGGATGAAAGTCATCAAGGCCCTGGCCCGCTGGCGTTGGCGCGCCTGACTGATCCTGGCCGCGTTTGCGGCACGTTTGCCTACCTGACTGTTTGACCCTCACACCACGAGGCACCTCATGACCCGCGAAGAATTCCTGCGTTTGGCCGCTGCCGGCTACAACCGTATCCCCATGGCTTGCGAAACCCTGGCCGACTTCGATACGCCGCTGTCGATCTACCTGAAGCTGGCCGATGAGCCCAACTCTTACCTGCTCGAGTCGGTACAAGGCGGCGAGAAGTGGGGCCGTTACTCGATCATTGGCCTGCCATGCCGCACGGTGCTGCGGGTGCACGACCATCATGTGAGCATCACCCATGACGGCGTGGAGATCGAAAGCCATGACGTAGAAGACCCGCTGGCCTTTGTCGAAACCTTCAAGGCGCGCTACAACGTGCCGACCATTGCTGGCCTGCCGCGCTTCAACGGTGGCCTGGTGGGGTATTTTGGCTACGACTGCGTGCGCTATGTGGAAAAGCGCCTGGGCAAATGCCCGAACCCAGACCCGTTGGGGGTGCCGGATATTTTGCTAATGGTGTCCGACGCAGTGGTAGTGTTCGACAACCTCGCCGGTAAGATGCATGCGATTGTCCTCGCCGACCCTGCCCAGGGTGATGCATTCGAACAAGGCCAGGCCAACCTGGAAGCGCTGCTGGAAAAACTCCGCCAGCCGATCACCCCGCGTCGCGGCCTGGACCTCAGCCGCCCACCGGCAGCCGACCCGGTGTTCCGCTCAAGCTTTACCCAGGATGACTACGAGCGCGCCGTCGATACCATCAAGGAATACATCCTCGCCGGTGACTGCATGCAAGTGGTGCCGTCGCAACGCATGTCCATCGACTTCAAGGCAGCGCCGATTGACCTGTACCGCGCACTGCGTTGCTTCAACCCGACGCCGTATATGTACTTCTTCAACTTTGGCGACTTCCACGTCGTGGGCAGTTCGCCGGAAGTGCTGGTGCGGGTTGAAGACAACCTGATCACCGTGCGCCCGATTGCCGGCACGCGCCCCCGTGGCGCGACCGAAGAAGCCGACGTGGCGCTGGAAGAAGACCTGCTCAGCGACGAAAAGGAAATCGCCGAACACCTGATGCTGATCGACCTGGGGCGCAACGACACCGGGCGTGTTTCGGAAATCGGCTCGGTGAAACTGACTGAGAAGATGGTCATCGAGCGGTATTCCAATGTGATGCATATCGTATCCAACGTCACCGGCGAACTGAAAACCGGGCTGACGGCGATGGACGCACTGCGAGCGATTTTGCCGGCGGGCACATTGTCGGGGGCGCCGAAGATCCGTGCGATGGAAATCATCGACGAACTGGAGCCGGTCAAGCGCGGTGTCTATGGCGGCGCCGTCGGGTATTTCGCCTGGAACGGCAATATGGACACCGCCATTGCGATCCGCACGGCGGTGATCAAGGACGGCGAACTGCATGTGCAGGCCGGCGGCGGGATTGTGGCGGACTCGGTGCCGGCCCTTGAGTGGGAAGAAACCCTGAACAAGCGTCGGGCGATGTTCCGTGCCGTGGCATTGGCAGAGCAAACTCCACAAGACTAAAGCTGGAATAAAAAATGTGGGAGCGGGCTTGCCCCAATGCCAGTCAGTTAAGGCTTTTGTAGGAGCGAGCTTGCTCGCGAAAAACTCATAGGCGCCGCGTTCATTCAGGAAGCACGCGTTATCGTTGTGGTTTTTCGCGAGCAAGCTCGCTCCTACAGAGGGCGATGTACGCTTAACTGACTGGCATTAGGGCTTGTCCGCGATGGCGGTGTGTCACTCGAGATATTCAGTGACTGATCCACCGCCATCGCAGGCAAGCCAGCTCCCACATTTGTTTTGCGCAGTATTTAGAAATCCAGACTGACCCCGACATTGACGCCCTGCTGGGTCAAGTTGTCATCCTTCCTGAGGTTATACGCCGCCCGCAACGCCAGGTCCTGAGTCAGCTTGTGGCTGACACCCAGGCTCAAGCGGTCAGAGTTACTGCGAGGCGTATACCCGTCCAGCTTGAAGTCGATCCCCTGCACGCTGTTGAGCGAAATGTTCACCTTCTGTGTGTCATTTTCAAACTCATGCTCGTGGGCCACTTCGCCAAAAACTTGAGTTTGCGGCGTGATGCGATAGCTGCCCTGCAGGCCGACGCCCAGGCGCTTGGAGTCGCGTTGTTGATCATCAAAGGTCAGGGCGGTGGAGCGGCTGCTTTTTTCCGAGTAGCCATTGACTTCAACCCGCGCGTAATCGGCGCTGATGAATGGCGACAGGTGCCAGTCGCTGCCTGGCGCAGCGATGTCATACCCCACGCGGCCGCTCAGGGCCCAGAGCCAGCCATCGGTGTCACCTTTCTCCGAGCCTTCGCTGATGCCCAGGGCGAACTTGCGCTTGAGGCTGTCGAAGTCCAGCTTGCCGCCGGTCAATGCGGCATCGGCCCACCAGTGGTTCTGCTGATATTGAGCGAATGCCGTACCCATATAGCTGTTGAGCTTGTAGTCCGAATCATTGGCACCGGCTTCGAGTGTCTGCCGATACAGGCCGGCGGCAACACCCACGCGCCAGTTCTCATCGAGCCGGTAGCTGCCACCGATATTCAGGTTGTAGCCGCTGCCGTCGCCACTGGCCGAGCTGCTCTGATCATCGAAATCCAGGCGTTGGCCGCCGCCGGCCACTATGGCGCGCCATTGGCCGACGGCTTGCCAACTGCCGTTGTCTGCTTGCCATTGGTTGCGCAACTCGTCTTGATGCGCCCGCAATGTGCCTTGGGCCATTTCCGGCAGCAAGGTCAGTTCCCACGGCGCGGCGAGTAGCGAATAGGCGTAGTCGGCAATCAAGCGTTGCCCGGCCACGGTAGGGTGGACCGAGTCGTTGTAGATCAGCTTGGTTGGGTCCGGGTTGGTGCCGCCGATGCCATAGGTTGGGTTGGCGGTGCAACTGTTACCGCTGAAGCAGGTGCCCGTCAGGTTCTGGCCGGTGGCGAGGCCGAAGCGGGCTGGATCGGCGAAGGCCTCGTTCAACAACAGCGGGATGTTCAGCGGGATAACCTGAGCATCGACTTGCGACAGGCGCTGCACCAGGGACTGATTGAAAATATTACTCAGGGCCGAAGTCGCCGCCTGTTGTGGGGTGCCGTTGATGGCCGGCGTCAGGCCCAGGTCGGGTAGCATCCATACCATGATGTAACGCGCGCCGGCTTGTTGCAGGGCCTGGGCGCTGTCCGCCAGCCTGCCACCGGCGGCGACCGCTTGAGCGGGGCTGAGTACCCGGCCTTGCAGGAAGTCATTGCCACCACCGGAAAGGAAGTAAAGCGCGTTCGGGTCGGCTCTCCCACCATTAGCCGGCAGATAGCCCTGCCGACTGCGTAATAAAGTGCCGGCCCCAGGGTTGCCTGGGGGAATCGCAGCATTGGAGACTGAGGTAATGGAGTCGAGGATATTGTCGGTACGGTAGCCACCCACTGCCCAGTTGTTTCCGTCTGGCAAACCCTGGGCTGCGCGAACCGGTGAGGTGGAGGCATTCAGGTCGTTGGGAGCGACGCCCAGTTTCGCGCCCAGCAGGGTCGATGAGACCAGGCCGTACTCACCCTGGAAGGTCGGCCCGGTACGGTTGGTAAAGCGCAATGTGGCGCCGGCCGAACCGTCGGGGAACTGGCCTGCATCCGCCAGGCTGTCGCCGAAAACCACCATGGTTGAATAAGGTGACGGGGCTGCGAACGCCTGGGCGCAGGCCAATGACAGGAGGCAGCCGGCAAGGGGCGCGAAAAACGCTGGTCTGAGCATGCAAGATTCCATTGGGTTGTTTTTATGTCGGAAGTGAAACACTAGCAAAATTTCTGGCATTTTCTGTAGGGAAGTCCGGAATCTGCCTACGTTGCATCCCCGTATTTGCGGCTCCATATTGCACCGCTGGCGAGCCTACGTTACTGTGCCTGAACGTATGAATGAGACCCTCCCCGTGTTGATCATCAGCAAACTCTTGATGCGAGTAGTCAAGGCACACGCCCGTTGGCGTTGGCGCGCCTGACATTTTTCTCTGCCGGCCTGGCCGGACCTGTACCGATTTGCCTTCTTCACCCGTTGTCTGACGCCCCTTGCCAACTCACCCTGGCAACCGGAACGTGCGTCTGGCAGCGGGTCACACGCTTGGAAGGCGGTCATTTGAAATCAGTGAATTCAAGAGGTTTGAACCCACATGTTGCTGATGATTGATAACTACGACTCCTTTACCTACAACGTTGTGCAGTACCTGGGCGAGCTGGGTGCCGAGGTCAAGGTGGTGCGCAACGATGAGCTCAGCGTTGCCGAAATCGCCGCGTTGAACCCCGAGCGCATTGTCGTCTCACCTGGCCCGTGCACGCCCACCGAGGCGGGCATCTCTCTGGAAGCTATCCAGTACTTCGCCGGCAAGCTGCCGATCCTGGGCGTCTGCCTGGGGCACCAGTCGATCGGCCAGGCGTTTGGCGGTGATGTGGTGCGCGCGCGCGAGGTTATGCACGGCAAGACCAGTCCGGTATTTCATCGCAACCTGGGTGTGTTCCATGGCCTGAACCTGCCGGTGACCGTGACCCGTTACCACTCACTGGTGGTCAAGCGTGAAACCTTGCCCGAATGCCTGGAGCTGACCGCCTGGACCCAATTGGAAGACGGCTCGGTCGACGAGATCATGGGCCTGCGCCACAAGACACTGAACATCGAAGGGGTGCAATTTCACCCTGAATCAATCCTGACCGAGCAGGGCTACGAGCTGTTCGCCAACTTTCTCAAGCAGAGCGGCGGCACGCGCTAAGGACTTTTCATGGATATCAAGACTGCCCTGAGCCGTATCGTCGGCCATCTGGACCTGAGCACCGCAGAAATGAGCGATGTGATGCGCGAGATCATGACCGGTCAATGCACCGATGCTCAGATCGGCGCTTTTATGATGGCGATGCGCATGAAGAGCGAAAGCATCGACGAAATCGTCGGTGCGGTGTCGGTGATGCGTGAGCTGGCGGACAAGGTCGAACTCAAGACCCTCGACGGCGTCGTCGATGTAGTGGGTACCGGCGGTGACGGTGCGAATATTTTCAACGTGTCGACTGCCTCATCCTTTGTAGTGGCCGCCGCTGGCTGCACCGTCGCCAAGCACGGTAACCGTGCAGTGTCTGGCAAGAGCGGCAGTGCCGACTTGCTGGAAGCGGCCGGTATTTACCTGAACCTCACGCCGGTGCAAGTAGCGCGCTGCATTGACAGCGTTGGCATTGGCTTCATGTTTGCCCAGTCCCATCACGGCGCGATGAAGCACGCTGCCGGCCCGCGCAAGGACCTTGGCCTGCGTACCCTGTTCAACATGCTCGGCCCGCTTACGAATCCGGCCGGTGTGAAGCACCAAGTGGTGGGTGTGTTCAGCCAGGCGCTGTGCCGGCCGTTGGCCGAAGTCTTGCAGCGCTTGGGCAGCAAGCATGTGCTGGTGGTGCATTCCAAGGATGGCCTCGACGAATTCAGCCTGGCGGCGCCAACCTTCGTGGCGGAGCTCAAGAACGACGAGGTCACCGAATATTGGGTCGAGCCCGAAGACCTGGGTATGAAAAGCCAGAGCTTGCACGGCCTGGCGGTGGAAAGCCCGGCGGCTTCGCTGGAGCTGATTCGTGACGCCTTGGGGCGTCGCAAGACCGAAAACGGTCAGAAAGCTGCGGAAATGATTGTGCTCAATGCTGGCGCAGCCCTTTACGCCGCCGACCACGCCTATAGTCTCAAGGAAGGTGTCGCCTTGGCCCACGATGCGCTGCACACCGGCCTGGCTCGTGAGAAGCTCGAAGAGCTGGGAGCATTCACCGCCGTATTCAAGATGGAGAATGAAGGATGAGTGTGCCAACCGTTCTGGAAAAGATCCTGGCCCGTAAGGCTGAAGAAGTGGCTGAGCGCCGCGCCCGCGTGAGCCTGGCCGAGTTGGAAGCGCAGGCGAAAGCCGCCGATGCACCACGTGGCTTTGCCAATGCCTTGATCGCCCAGGCCAAGCTCAAGCAGCCGGCCGTGATCGCCGAGGTCAAGAAAGCCTCGCCGAGCAAGGGGGTGATTCGCGAACACTTCGTACCCGCTGAGATCGCCGTCAGTTATGAGAGGGGAGGGGCGACCTGCCTGTCCGTGCTGACCGATATTGACTACTTCCAGGGTTCCGACCTGTTCCTGCAACAGGCGCGCGCTGCGTGCAAGCTGCCGGTGATCCGCAAGGATTTCATGGTCGACCCGTACCAAATCGTCGAAGCCCGTGCCTTGGGTGCCGACTGCGTGTTGCTGATTGTCTCCGCATTGGATGACGTGAAGATGGCCGAGCTGGCGGCCGTGGCCAAAAGCGTCGGTCTGGACGTGCTGGTAGAAGTGCACGACGGCGACGAACTGGAGCGCGCGTTGAAGACCCTCGACACACCGCTGCTGGGCGTCAACAACCGTAACCTGCATACCTTCGACGTCAGCCTGGAAACCACCCTCGACCTGCTGCCGCGTATTCCGCGCGATCGTCTGGTGATTACCGAGAGTGGCATCGTCAACCGCGCCGATGTGGAGTTGATGGAAATCAGCGGCGTGTACTCGTTCCTGGTAGGCGAGACCTTTATGCGCGCCGAGAACCCGGGGGCGGAGTTGCAGCGTTTGTTCTTCCCGGAGCGCGGTACGACGATCAGCGGTTCGACGTTGGATTGATTTGAAATACGCTCGAAACTGTGGGAGCTGGCTTGCCTGCGATAGCGGCGGGTCAGCCAATCTCTGTGTAGCTGACACACCGCTATCGCAGGCAAGCCAGCTCCCACATTAGGTTTTGTGTTTATTCAGGTAGGTAGGTGTTCGATGCTCCAGCCCGTGATCATGACTGTCGAAGCAGGCCTTGCCGCCGAGCAAGCCCTATTGGCCGCCGTTTGCGCGGGGGAGCAGGCATTCGGGCTGCTGTTCTGGCAGCCCAGCGACCAAGCGCTCGTCATGCCGCGCCGTTTGAGCCGGCTGCCGGCATTCGAGGCGGCGAGCCAAGTCTCGGCCGATGCGGGTTGGCCGGTATTGCTGCGTGAAACCGGCGGTGAGCCGGTGCCGCAGTCCGGCGCCACGGTCAATATCGCCCTGGTCTATGCCCCGCCGCGCAGTGAAGGCGACCAGGGGCGGATCGAAACCGGTTATCAGCGCTTGTGCCAGCCGATCTGTGATCTGTTGATCGAGTTGGGTGGCGATGCGTCCGTCGGCGAAATTGACGGTGCCTTTTGCGACGGTCGTTACAACGTCAACCTCAATGGCCGCAAAATGGTGGGCACTGCCCAGCGTTGGCGACAAAGCGGTGGCCGCCCCGTCGGGTTGGTGCATGGGGCGATGTTGCTGGAGAACGATCGTGAGGAATTGATTGCGGCGGTCAACCGCTTCAATCAAGCCTGCGGCTTGGAGCAGCGGGTTCGCGCCGACAGCCATATCGCACT
Source organism: Pseudomonas sp. AM4(2022) (assembly GCF_036346515.1). NCBI lineage: Bacteria > Pseudomonadati > Pseudomonadota > Gammaproteobacteria > Pseudomonadales > Pseudomonadaceae > Pseudomonas > Pseudomonas sp. AM4(2022). Next base: position 11,652 of record NZ_JAOTNW010000010.1, on the reverse strand, counting down.
GCACGAAGCGTTTACGGCGCCGGATGCTATCAGTCGGCTCGACACGCTGTACCGGCAGATGCTGGCTGGCTTCCTGCCGCTCTAGCGGGTACCGAACACCACCATTGTCTTGCCTTTGACGTGCACCAGGTTGCGTTCTTCCAAGTCCTTGAGCACGCGGCCGACCATTTCCCGTGAACACCCGACAATACGTCCGATCTCTTGGCGCGTGACTTTGATCTGCATGCCGTCGGGATGGGTCATGGCATCGGGTTGCTTGCATAGCTCCAGCAGGCAGCGAGCGACGCGGCCGGTGACATCAAAGAACGCCAGGTCGCCGACTTTGCGGGTGGTGTCGCGCAGGCGCTGGGCGATCTGCCCGCTCAGGGCGTACAAGATATCCGGATCATGCTGGGCCAGTTCGCGAAATTTCGTATAGCTGATCTCGGCCACTTCGCACTCAACTTTGGTCCGTACCCAAGCGCTGCGTTCCTGCTCTTTGCCTGCTTGTTCAAACAAACCCAGCTCCCCGAAGAAGTCTCCGGCGTTGAGGTAGGCAATGATCATCTCACGGCCATCTTCATCCTCGATCAGGATGGTGACCGAGCCCTTGATGATGAAGAATAGGGTTTCTGAACGCTCGCCGGCGCAGATGATGTTGTGCTTGGCCGGATGACGTCGGCGCTGGCAATGCAGCAACAGTTTGTCGAGGTTCTTGATCTTGGGTGTGGGAGTAAGAGCAACCATGGTTGTATCCCGAAAAGACTGCGCGGTGTAGTTGGCGTTGTTTTTATCCAGCGGCATCTCATTGATATACGCTGTACAAGTCATGGCAATGCGCCATTCATTTGGCGCCAGCTTACCAGACACTTTCTGCCGCGATTAGCCAATTTACCGGGCAAACGCTGTCATTTATCGAATTTATGCAGGGCGCTGTTGTTTCAAGGCCCTGTGCTAAGCTGGCGACCCTTTTTTAGCAGTGGAGTCTGGGCGATGAAGGCACGCATCCAATGGGCGGGCGAAGCCATGTTCCTCGGTGAGTCGGGCAGCGGCCATGTGGTGGTCATGGACGGTCCGCCGGAAGCCGGCGGTCGGAACCTGGGTGTACGCCCGATGGAAATGTTGCTGCTGGGTGTGGGCGGTTGCAGCAATTTTGACGTGGTCAGCATCTTGAAGAAGTCCCGCCAGGCCGTGGAAAGCTGCGAAGCCTTCCTGGAAGCTGAACGCGCCACTGAAGACCCCAAGGTTTTTACCAAGATCCATATGCATTTCGTGGTCAAGGGCCGGGCGCTGAAAGAAGCCCAGGTCAAGCGTGCCATCGAGCTGTCGGCGGAGAAGTACTGCTCAGCCTCAATCATGCTGGGGGCCGCGGGCGTGGTCATTACCCACGACTACGAAATCATCGAGTTGGGTTGATTGCAGCAGGCAAAAGAAAGGGCGCTTCGGGCGCCCTTTTTTTTGGTTCAGATTCGATAGGTGCTTTTGGTCATGACCTTGGCCAACAGGCTCATGCCGAACCGTACCGGGGCTGGAAAGCGGAAGCCGCCCGCGTCCAGCGCGCTCTCTGCGTGGTGCTCTTCATCGATGCGCATCTGCTCAAGAATAGCCCGTGACTTTTCGTCTTCGGCCGGCAGTTGCTCCAGGTGTTCATCCAGGTGCTTGCACACCTGATGTTCTGTCGCGGCCACAAACCCCAGGCTGACTTTGTCGCTGATCAGCCCGGCAGCAGCGCCGATACCAAACGACAAACCATAAAACAGTGGGTTGAGTACGCTGGGATGGCTGCCCAACTGGCGGATGCGTTGTTCGCACCAGGCCAGGTGGTCGATCTCTTCCTCGGCCGCATGCTCCATTGCCGTGCGTACCTGCGGCAACTTGGCGGTCAGCGCCTGGCCCTGGTACAGCGCCTGGGCACAGACTTCACCGGTATGGTTGATGCGCATCAGGCCAGCGACGTGACGGGTGTCGGTCTCGCTCAGCAGTACATCCGGCTGCACAATGGCGGGCGATGGGCGGTAGGGCTGGCCGCTGAACGGCAGCAGGGTGCGCATGGCCATGTCGGCTTGCAGCAACAGACGGTCAATCGGCGAGTAGTGACGTTGGGTAGTCATGCTGACCTCCGGGAAGAATCTCGGCGGCCAGTTTACCGCAAGAGAGCGTGCAGCGTTTGTGCTGAGTCAATTTGCCCTTGTGCACTCAGCCCGGTGGCCAGTTCATCTGGCGCTGACCCAGCACGTGCATATGAATGTGGTAAACGGTTTGCCCGCCGTCTTCATTGCAGTTCATCACCACGCGAAAGCCTTTTTCGCAGCCTTGTTCCACGGCCAGGCGCTGGGCGGTGAACAGGATATGGCCGGCCAGCGCCTTATCGTCCTCGGTCAAGTCGTTGAGGGTACGAATGGGCTTTTTCGGGATAACCAGGAAATGCACTGGCGCCTGCGGGGCGATATCGTGAAAAGCCAGGACTTGGTCATCTTCATAGATGATCTTCGCCGGTATTTCTCTGTTGATGATCTTGGTGAACAGAGTATCCACAGCCGTTTCTCCATCGTGAAAGTTAGGTGAGTGTACCCAGGCCGTCAGCGTGGGCAATAGGCCTTGTTGATGGCGCCGGCAATTTTGCGGGTCAGCCAGCGGGGGCTCAGGCGTGGGCTGAACGTCAGCCAACGATTGCGGCGCCCGGGAATGATGATGGCCTTGTTATTTTCCAGCGCCCGCACGGTGTAAAGCGCGACTTCTTCCGGGCTCATCAGTTGCTGGCTGCGGTCGAGTTTCGCCGTATCCATCTGTGCGGTGCCGAAGAATGCGGTGCGCGTAGGCCCGGGGCACAACACTGAAACCTTGATGCCGCAGGTCTTTAATTCTTCGCGCAACCCTTCGGAGAAGTGCAGCACGTAGGCTTTGCTGGCGTAGTAGCTGCTCATCCACGGCCCAGGCTGGAAGGCAGCGACCGAAGCCACATTAAGGATTTGCCCGCCGCCATGCAGGGCCATGGCATTGCCCAGTGCGTGGCACATGCGGGTCAAGGCCAGGATGTTGACTTCGATGAGGTCCTGCTCGGTCATCCAGTCCTGGGCCAGGAACGGCCCGCTGGTGCCGATGCCGGCGCAGTTGACCAGCAGGTCGATCTGTCGCTCACCCTCTTCGAGCTCCAGCAAAAAGCCGGACAAACGCAGCGGCTCGCCCAAATCACAGGCACGAAACAGCACCTCGACGCCGAAGCGTTGGGTCAACTCCAATGCAATGCTTTCCAACTGATCACGCTGGCGGGCCACCAGAATCAAGCTGCGGCCGCGCCGTGCCAAGGCTTCGGCCAATGCCAGGCCGATGCCACTGGAGGCGCCGGTGATCAGAGCGTAACGGGTCATGCCTTTCTCCATCGCAACGCCACCGGCCTATGACAGTGCGTCACAGGCGGCGGGCGTTTCTTCACTGTTCTGGAGAGTCTACAGGTTCGGCTGCATCGTCAGCACTTTGCGCTGCGGCTTCGTCAACGATAGCGCTTTGATCGGCGTCTGCATCGGAGGTGATGGAGCTGCTTTCGTAGCTGCTGTCCATGTTGGCTTCAAGCTGGTCCAGGTAGCCGTTCATGCCCAGGGTGACGACGATGATGAGCATCAAGGGAATGAACGCCAGCCACAGCGAGGCCAGGATTTTCACCGCAGTGGAGTTGCGTGGTGGTGGCGCGCCGTATTGGTTGGCGCCCGTATTGCCTGGCAATACCAGCAACAGCAGCGGGAAAACACTGTTAACCAGCGGAACCAGGTTCAGCAGGTACAACCAGCCAGACCAGCCCAGGTCATGCAGGCGCTGCACGCCGATTTGCACGCTCACCACTACCAGTGCCACAAACAGCGCGAAACCCAGCAGTGAGCCAATAATGATGGCGATGGTTGGCGAGGCTGTCGCCACCGCGAAGCCCACCGTACTGATGATGCCCGCCGCCACCAGCATCGCGACGGTCAGTGCCAACGTCCAGGCCAGGTAGCGCAGGCGCCCGATGCGCCCGTGGATGGTGAAGACCTTGAGGGTTGCGAACTCCGGCAGGTCGTCCCCAACGGCAGCGCGTGGCGGTGCATAAGGTGACGCAGCGGCGCGGTCAGAGGTTGACGAGTCCGTCTCGTGGGTTTCTGCAAGGTTGAATGCCACGGGTTGTTCGGCCTCGATGCGAGCGTCGACCCCGGCGTTGTGCAGTGCCGTCAGGTAAGTTTGCGCGTCGGGGTGGGACAGGTCGCGCTTGAGCGCGACGGGGCGGCCGGTGAAGAGCTTTTCGATCGCTTCAACATCGCTTTTGAATAACTCGGCGAGGTTCAGCTTGGCGGTGGTGCTTTCGACACCTGGGCGCAAGGCTCCGTCAAACACAATCTTGAAACGGCTGTCGCTCATGCGGGCATCCTTGTCACTTAATCAGGGAGAGTATGCAGGCCTGTCCAGTTGGCAGGCCCGGCAGTGGGTCAGCGTGGCCAGCGCAGTTGCGCGGCGTGCTCGCGTGCTTTGCGGTATTCGGCGTCCAGGCGCGCTATGAGCTCATCCACAGTGGGTACATCATTGATCTCACCGACGCCTTGGCCAGCAGACCATACAGTTTTCCACGCTTTGGCCTCATCGCTCAATGGCTTGAGCTTGGAACCGAAGTTGACTTCACCTTTGCCCTGAAGCGCAGCGAGGTCAAAACCGGCATTTTCCAGGCTCTGGCGCATGAAGCTTGCAGGTACGCCGGAGACTGCAGGAGTGTGCACGATGTCGGCAGCGCGCGATGTGAGCAGCATCTCCTTATAGGCATCCGGTGCCTGGCTTTCGGCGGTGCCGATAAAGCGCGTGCCGAAATATGCCAGGTCTGCCCCCAGCATCTGGGCGGCAAGAATTTCGTGCCCATGGTTAAGGCAGCCCGCCAGCAGCAGGGTTTTGTCGAAGAACTGGCGAATTTCGGCAACCAGTGAAAAGGGGCTCCAGGTGCCAGCGTGGCCACCCGCGCCAGCGGCTACGGCAATCAGGCCGTCGACGCCGGCTTCAGCGGCTTTTTCCGCATGGCGGCGGGTAGTAACGTCATGAAATACCAGGCCGCCGTAGCTATGAACCGCGTCCACCAGTTCCTTTACCGCACCGAGGCTGGTGATGACGATGGGCACCTTGTGCTCGACACAGATCGCCAGGTCGGCCTCCAGCCGTGGGTTGCTGTTGTGCACGATCAGGTTCACGGCATAGGGCGCAGGGTTGTCCAGCAGCGCCAAGCCCGCTTCGATTTCTTCCAACCAGGCCTTGAAGCCACTGCTTTCGCGTTGGTTGAGCGCCGGGAAACTCCCAACTACCCCGTTGCGACAGCAGGCCAGGACCAGTTGCGGATTGGAGATCAGAAACATCGGCGCGGCCACCACGGGCAGGCGCAGACGTTGTTCCAGAAGAGCGGGCAGCGACATTGGAGGTTCCCCGAGTAATTGACGTTAGAACGGTTTGACCACGACCAAAATTACGATAGCCAGCAATATCAGAACCGGGACTTCATTGAACCAGCGATAAAAAACATGGCTGCGGGTGTTTTCGCCACGGGCGAAGCGCTTTACCTGTGCGCCGCACATGTGATGGTAGCCAATCAGCAGGACGACCAGGGTCAGCTTGGCGTGGATCCAGGCGCCCGACTGGAAAATGCCGGGGTTGAGGGCCAGCATCCAGATGCCGAAGACCAGTGTGGCAACCATCGACGGGCCCATGATGCCCCGGTACAACTTGCGCTCCATGATGCTGAAGCGCTCCTTGCTGACGGTGTCTTCGCTTTGGGCGTGGTAGACGAACAGGCGCGGCAGGTAGAACAGCCCGGCAAACCAGCAAACGATGCTGACGATATGGAAGGCTTTGACCCATAGATAGAGCATTTTAGTTATTCCCAGGTTCACGGTAGCGAAGATAGTAGTGGCTCATGCGCCCGTACGTCACGTTGACGGTTGTCGCAGGACGATACGGCCCCTATTATCGACGGCTTTCCAGTGGGTTCGTTGAGGGCAGGTTTATGGTCAAGGTCGGTATCGTCGGCGGCACGGGTTACACCGGTGTCGAATTGCTGCGTCTGTTGGCTCAGCATCCGCAAGCGGAGGTGGTGGTCATCACTTCCCGATCCGAAGCCGGGCTGGCCGTGGCCGATATGTACCCGAACCTGCGAGGCCACTATGATGGCCTGGCGTTCAGTGTGCCGGACACCAAGACCCTGGCTGCCTGCGACGTGGTGTTCTTCGCCACGCCTCACGGTGTGGCTCATGCGTTGGCAGGCGAGCTGCTGGCGGCAGGTACCAAAGTTATCGACTTGTCGGCAGACTTCCGCCTGCAGGACGCCGATGAGTGGGCCAAATGGTACGGCCAACCCCATGGTGCGCCGCAACTGTTGGAAGAGGCGGTTTACGGCCTGCCGGAAGTCAATCGCGAGCAGATCAAGCAAGCACGCCTGATTGCGGTGCCGGGGTGCTATCCGACGGCGACGCAATTGGGCTTCCTGCCATTGCTGGAAGCTGGCTTGGCGGATGCGTCGCGCCTGATCGCCGACTGCAAGTCGGGCGTCAGTGGTGCGGGCCGTGGTGCAGCGGTAGGTTCCCTTTACTCCGAAACGTCGGAAAGCATGAAAGCCTATGCGGTAAAAGGTCATAGGCACTTGCCGGAAATCCGCCAGGGCTTGCGTCGCGCTGCCGGCCAGGATGTGGGGCTGACCTTCGTGCCGCACCTGACGCCGATGATCCGCGGGATTCACTCCACGCTGTATGCGACCGTCACCGATCGCTCGGTAGACCTGCAGGCGCTGTTTGAAAAGCGTTATGCCAATGAGCCGTTTGTCGATGTGATGCCGGCCGGCAGCCATCCGGAAACGCGTAGCGTGCGTGGCGCCAATGTGTGCCGTATTGCGGTGCATCGGCCGCAGGATGGCGACCTGGTGGTGGTGTTGTCGGTGATCGACAATCTGGTCAAGGGCGCGTCGGGCCAGGCGGTGCAGAACATGAACATCCTGTTCGGCCTGGATGAGAAGTTGGGCCTGTCCCATGCGGGGATGTTGCCTTAAGGCGGGCTTACCGTTGCGCAAAGGCCCGTTGATCGGGCCTTTTGCATTTTTAATGGTCGCTGGGCAGATTGATATACCGTAACAATAGTTGACCGCTTTTCTAGGAGAAGCGGATAATACCGGCCATTACGCATATGGCGGCGCTACGCCGGGAGATTATCAGCATGAGCGTTGAATCCTTCACCCCCACGGCTTTGCAATTCACCCACGGTGCTGCGCACAAGGTGAAGAGCCTGGTCGATGAAGAGGGTAATGATCGCTTGAAGCTGCGCGTATTCGTTACGGGCGGCGGTTGTTCAGGGTTTCAGTACGGTTTTACCTTCGATGAAGATGTGGCCGATGACGACACTATCGTTGAACGCGAAGGTGTGAGCCTGGTCGTGGATCCGATGAGCTTCCAATACCTGGCGGGTGCCGAGGTGGATTATCAGGAAGGTCTGGAAGGCTCGCGTTTCGTGATCAAGAACCCTAATGCCACCACGACGTGTGGTTGCGGGTCTTCGTTCTCGATCTGATCGGTAGCAGATACAAGAACGCCGCTTGGCTCATACGGGCCAAGCGGCGTTTTGCTGTCTGGGAGTCAGGCGGGGTAGATTGCGCCAAGCACTCGAAGCCCACGTGCGCCAGTGACGCTGGGGCGATTGGCGGCAATGCCTTCAAGGCAGCAATGGGCCAGCCAGGCGAAGGCCATTGCTTCTACCCAGTCAGGATCTACGCCGTAGGCCGTTGTAGTGCTGACATGGGTGGAAGGCAGCAATGTTGTGAGCCGGCTCATCAGTGCCGCGTTATGGGCGCCGCCGCCGCAGATCAGCAAGGTTGTCGTGTCAGTCTGGGCGTTTTGCAGGGACTCGACGATGGTCAGGGCCGTCAGCTCCAGCAGGGTGGCCTGCACGTCTTGAGGCTCGAAGGCGGGCAAACGGCCAAGGTTCTGCTGCAGCCAGGCCAGGTTGAACACTTCGCGGCCCGTGCTTTTCGGGCCTTTGGTCATGAAGAATGGATCGCTGAGCAACGTATTGAGCAGTTGGGGCTGGACCTTGCCCCTGGCCGCCCATTGCCCGTCCCGATCGAAGTGTTCGCCGCGCTGCAGGTGAATCCAGGCATCGAGGAGGACGTTCCCCGGGCCGCAGTCGAAACCGGCGACAGGTTTGCCCGTCTCGATCAGGCTGAGGTTGCTGAACCCGCCGACATTCAATACCGCGCGATTGCCCGTCTGTTCGCTGAACAAGGCTTCATGAAAGGCCGGAACCAAAGGAGCGCCTTGGCCGCCGGCAGCGACATCGCGGCTGCGGAAGTCGCTGACGACGGTGATGCCTGTCAGCTCGGTGAGAAGGGCAGGGTTGCCGATCTGAACGGTAAAGCCCCGGGCGGGTTCATGGCGAATCGTCTGACCATGGCTGCCAATCGCCCGAATGTCCTTAGGCTTGAGGTTCTGTTGATCCAGCAAGGCGTGGATGCCTTGTGCAGCGAGCGTTACCCATTGTTGCTGGGCGATTGCCGAGCGGGCGATTTCATCCGGGCCGCTGGCGCATAGGCTCAGCAGTTCTGTGCGCAAGGCGTCGGGCATTGGGATATAGCGAGTGGCGATCAGATTGATCGCCGCGCCTTGTTCGATAAGGGCTATATCCAGGCCGTCGAGGCTGGTCCCGGACATCACACCGATATAGAGCGGCATACCTTAACGCTTCGCCGAAGCCAGCAAGGTGGAGCGCTCTTGATCCATCCGCGCCATCAGCGGCTGGCTCTGTTGCATGAAGCGCGCACGTTCGGCCTTGGCAATAGGGTCAGCCATTGGCAGCTTCTGGCCCAATGGGTCGACGTGTACGCCGTTGACCTGGAACTCATAGTGCAAGTGCGGGCCGGTGGAGAGGCCGGTGGTACCGATGTAACCGATCACTTGGCCCTGTTTCACGTTGCCGCCAGTCTTGACGCCCTTGGCAAAGCCTTGCATGTGGCCGTACAGCGTGCGGTAAGTGTTGCCGTGCTGGATGATCACCGTATTGCCGTAACCACCACGACGCCCCGCCAACAAGACCTTGCCGTCGCCAGCCGCTTTGATTGGCGTGCCACGCGGCGCGGCATAGTCGACACCCTTGTGCGCACGAATTTTGTTCAGAATTGGATGCTTGCGGCCCATGGAGAAACGCGAGCTAATACGGGCAAAGTCAACGGGAGTACGGATGAAGGCCTTGCGCATGCTGTTGCCATCAGCTGTGTAGTAGCTGCTGTTGCCCTGTTTGTTGGTGTAGCGCACGGCGGTGTAGGTTTTGCCACGGTTGGTGAAGCGTGCCGACAGAATGTTGCCAGTGCCGACCACTTTTCCGTTGGCTACTTTCTGCTCGTAGATCACGTCGAATTCGTCGCCTTGACGGATGTCCTGAGCGAAGTCGATGTCGTAGCCAAATACGCTGGCCATGTCCATGGTCATGCTATGCGAGAGGCCCGCACGCGCGGCCGATTGCGACAGGGAGCTGTTGATCACGCCGTGTACGTAGGCGGAACGCATGACGGGTTTGGTGGTGATTCGGTTGAATGCGAAGCCTTTGGCGCCTTTGCTCAGGCTGATACTTTCCAGGTCACTGATGCTGGTATGCAGGTTGTTCAACTGGCCGTCTGGCGTCAGCTCAAATTCAAGCTTCTGGCCACGTTTGAGCTGAGTGAATTGCTTGGCTTGCTTATCGCTGGCGAGCACTTCATTTACAGCGGCGGCAGGCAACCCAACCTTTTCGAACAGGGTAGATAGTGTATCGCCTTTGCCCACGATGACTTCGCGATGCTGGGGATTCTTGGCTGCGGCTGCTGCAGGTGCTTCCTGGGCGGCTTGCTGGGTGTCTTCGGGAGTGCTTTCGATCTGTGCGAAAGGTGACTCAGCTGCATTGTTTGTGGCTTGTTGAGCGTCGGAAGCGTCTTGATCTTGTGTCAGTTGTTCAACTGGGCTTTCCAGATCAAGGCTCAGGGATGTTCGTTTGGCTTCAACGTCACTGGAAGGGAATACCAGCAGTGCCAGGCTGAGAAGGGCGGCGATACCACTTGCGGCGAGCAGGTGGGTCTTCGGGTAAAGCGGCGGCGCTTTAGACGGTTCAGTGGTCATAAGTAATTTTGACTTTGAAAATGAAATGGAAAAGATGAATGACATGATGAAGATGAAATAACTGTATAAAATATAACCAAATCATCTGTGGCGCAAGCTCGCGAACGCTGGGCTTGCTGAACGGTGTCCGTGCGCAGGGCAAAACTTGTAATTAGTCCCTGATCTTGTATGGTTGGTTCCCTTTTGAATCTGAGCCTTGCGGGTCTGTTATGAAGTCGGTTGAAGAGCAGCTAGCGCTGATAAAACGTGGTGCGGAAGAACTGTTGGTCGAGGCCGAGCTGATCGAAAAGCTCAAGCGTGGCCAACCCCTGCGTATCAAGGCTGGCTTTGATCCGACCGCGCCGGATCTGCACCTGGGGCATACCGTGCTTATTAATAAGCTGCGTCAGTTCCAGGAGCTGGGCCATCAAGTCATCTTCCTTATAGGTGACTTCACCGGGATGATCGGTGATCCAAGCGGCAAGAGCGCTACGCGCCCGCCGCTGACTCGCGAACAGGTGCTCGATAATGCCGAGACCTATAAGACCCAGGTATTCAAGATTCTTGACCCAGCCAAGACCGAGGTGGCGTTCAACTCCACCTGGATGGACAAAATGGGGCCGGCAGATTTCATTCGCCTGACTTCTCAGTACACCGTGGCGCGCATGCTCGAGCGCGATGACTTTGACAAGCGCTACTCGACCAATCAGCCAATCGCCATCCATGAGTTCCTTTACCCGCTGGTTCAAGGGTATGACTCGGTGGCGCTGCGTGCGGATGTCGAGCTGGGTGGCACCGATCAGAAGTTCAACCTGCTGATGGGGCGTGAATTGCAGCGCGCCTATGGTCAGGAGGCTCAGTGCATTCTGACCATGCCATTGCTGGAAGGCTTGGATGGCGTCAAGAAGATGTCCAAGTCCCTGGGTAACTATGTTGGTATCCAGGAAGCGCCGGGTGTGATGTACGGCAAGCTGGTGTCTATTCCGGATGCGCTGATGTGGCGCTACTTCGAGCTGTTGAGCTTCCGCTCGATGGACGAGATCAATGCGCTGCGTGCGGATGTCGAGGCGGGCGCTAATCCTCGCGATGTGAAGATTAAGCTGGCTGAAGAAATCGTTGCGCGTTTCCATGGTGAGGAGGCTGCGGCCAGCGCTCACCGTGCGGCAGGTAATCGCATGAAAGATGGCGAGCTGCCTGACGATCTGCCCGAGATTGAGCTGACTGCTGCCGAGGCGATGCCGATTGCTGCTGTGCTTAATAAAGCTGGTCTGGTGAAGAATTCAGCGGTCGCGCGTGATCTTTTGGGGTCGGGCGGTGTGCGTATAGATGGTGAGGTGGTTGATCGCACCTTTATATACGAGCTGGGCGCCACTCACGTTTGCCAGGCGGGCAAGAAGGCGTTTGCGCGCATTACGCTCAAATCCGAATAAGTCTGAAATAGGTGTTGACGGCGAATTATATCTGTCTATAATTCGCCCCACTTCCGGCGCAGTCGAAACGGAAAACTCCTTGGTAAACAATGAGTTAAGAAGTTTCTGGCAGCAAGTTGCTTCAGTTCATCGAAGCC